>DATFWC010000467.1:0-2377 GCA_035259885.1 Xanthobacteraceae bacterium | reverse complement strand
TTCTTCGTCGCCAAGGTGAACCTCGACCGCATGCAGCTCATCGGCAATGGCTATTTGCGGCCGCTGCAGGTGCGCTACGACACGCCCAAGTTCATGCTGCCGCTGCGGCTCGGCACCGTGAACGCCAGCGGCCCGCAGGATCTGATCATCTACGCGCTGACCCGCAACGGTCGGGTGGAAGCGACCAACTACCGGACCATGAAGCTGCCCTCCAACATGGACGTGCCGCTCTATGTGAAGGGCGAGTTCGGAAAATTTTATCAGGCGCTGTTCGACACGGCGGTGAAGCGCGAGAACATGCGCGCCGTGTTCGTCGAATATGCCTGGGACATGGGCTGGTGCGACCCGTGCGCGGCCGATCCGATGACCGCCAAGGAACTGGTCGAGCTCGGCGCCCGCTGGATCGAGACCGACGAGGACACGCCGTATCGCGCGCGCGGGGCCGGCGCCACCAGCGCCTACGTCACCCGCCTGCACGTGCGCTACGACGCGGCGTCGTTCCCCGAAGATCTCGTGTTCCTGGAGACGCGCGACCGGGAGAATTTCCAGGGCCGCTACGTGCTGCGCCATCCGTGGAACGGACCTGCGACCTGCGCGGCGGCGGACAATTATCGCCGGAGCCTCGTCGAGCGCGCCAAGGTCCAGGCCGCCAACCTGGCGCAGCTCACCGGCTGGAGCTTTGCCGAGATCGAGCAGCGCATGGAGCAGAGCGGCCAGCCACTGCGCAGCAACAAATGACGTTCAATGTGTTTGACCCGGCTATGTAAACTGCGGCCAACGTGTCACGACGGGGCCTGCAGATAATTCGCCTTGTAATGATCCACGATCTCGCTGCCTGTCGCGAGCCAGACCTCCTGGCGCGCGCGGATATGGGCCAGTGCCTGGTCGAAATACTTGCTCCGGTGCGGATGGCCGATCAGGAACGGGTGCAGGCAGATCGACATGACCCGGCCGGTCGTGGCGCCGTCCTCATAAAGTACGTCGAACTGGTCGCAGATCATGCGGCCGAATTCTTCCGGGCTGCGCTTGAGCTCGAGGAACGCCGGAATGTCGTTGATCTCGATGGAATACGGCAGCGAGATCATGGTGCCGGACTTGACCCGCATCGGATAGGGCTGCTCGTCGTTCACCCAGTTGCCGACATATTCGATGCCGGCGGCGGCGAGCAGGTCGAGCGTGCGGTGGCTTTCGCTCAGGGCCGGGCTGAGCCAGCCGCGCGGCCGCGCACCGGTGCCTTGCGCGATGGTGTCGACCACGCCGGCGATCAGCGCGCGCTCGTCGTCCTCCGCCTGGTCGTTGATGAGGATGGAGTTGGTCGTGCCGTGCCCCATCCATTCCCATCCGAGCGCCCGGCCGGCCTCGATGATGCGCGGATAGTGCCGGCACACGTCGGAGTTCAGCGCCACCGTGCCCTTGAAGCCGTGCTTCTGCATCACGTCCATCATGCGCCAGACGCCGACGCGCACGCCGTAGTCGCGCCAGGAATAGTTCAGCACGTCGGGCACGAGCTTGAGCGTCGCATGGGTGATCGGCGTGGACGGCCGGTCGAACAGAAAATGCTCGATGTTGGGAATGATCCACACCGCCACCCGCGCTCCGTTGGGCCAGCGCAACGGCGGGCGATCGACGATGGCCGAATAGGGAAAGCGATCGTGCTCCTTGGGCGGCAGCGGCGATTGGAACATTTTTTCGTCTCCCTGGCTTGCCCAGCTGTCATCCCGGACGGCGAGCGTCGCGGAGCGCCGCGCGAGCCGATCCGGGTCGAGGTACCCCTTCATCAGAAAAACCGTTCGGCCGGGGTACTTGGGTCCCGGCTCTCGCGCTTCGCGCTCGGCCGGGATGACAGCCGAACTGGTGGCAAATCAGTCCGGCTTGTTGTGACCCACCGTACGCAAATACGTCAGCGTCTCGTCGAGCGACACCACGTCGGCATATTTGGCGTCGAGGTCGAACAGGCTCTGCGCGTGCGCCGCCGCCGAGCGGTCGCCCACCGCCTCGC
Source organism: Xanthobacteraceae bacterium (assembly GCA_035259885.1). Classification (GTDB taxonomy): domain Bacteria; phylum Pseudomonadota; class Alphaproteobacteria; order Rhizobiales; family Xanthobacteraceae; genus DATFWC01. The sequence continues at coordinate 378 of DATFWC010000467.1, read as the reverse complement.
GCACGACCATGGGCCGGAAACCGGTCTGCACCGCGTCGACGGCGGTCGCCCGCACGCAGCCGCTCGTGGTGCAGCCGGTGATGATCAGGGTGTCGACCTGGCGGCTGACCAGCCGGGCCACGAGATCAGTGCCGAAGAAGCACGAAGCGTATTTCTTCACCAGCAGGCCGTCGCCTTCCCGCATGTCGAGACGCGGATCAACCGTGACGGCGTCGGTGCCTCCCTTGAGCGTTGCCACGCCCTTCTGCTTCAGCGCCCAGATGCCGGCGTCGCGGAAATTGGCCTCGTGGTACATGACGGTGGAGAAGATCACCGGAATGCCGCGCTCGTGCGCGACGCCCAGCAGGGGCGAGATCGCCGCCACCTGGGCATCGAGAT
>DATFWC010000466.1:0-4029 GCA_035259885.1 Xanthobacteraceae bacterium | reverse complement strand
CGACGCCAACCCGATCGACGGCATCGAAGGCAAGAAGACCGAGACCGCGCTGGCGCAGTTCCTCAAGGACCGCGGCCTGCCGAGCGATGCCGCGCGGGCGCCGGCCTTCTTCGACATCCTGATGCATTCGGTGAAGCAGGGAGAGGGCATCGGCTTCGCCTGGTGCAACGAGACCTCCCACACCGTGATGGCGGCGTTCGGCATCGAGGACAAGGGCGCTGTCCTCACCCGCGGCTGGTACCGCATCGAGGCGGGCAAGTGCCTCAAACCCGATGTGTCCGGCAAGCCGCGCCGGCTCTACAGTTTCGCCGAGGCGGTCGACGCCAACGGCCAGGTGATCAAGCGCGCCGACAAGCCGCTGGCCTGGGGCGGCACCACGACCCTGTGCACGCGCAATGTCAAGTTCGAGCTCAGCGAGCACAAGGACTGCGTCGCCGGCGGGCTCACCGCCACCGGCTTTGCCGCCATCGATCTGACCGGCCGCGCCGGCGCCACCGTGCGCTTCCGTGAGTGACCGCATGTCGCCGGCATCCGCTGCCGCGCGTCCACCGCCGCGCCGGTTCGACCATGTCGACACCTGGGTGTTCGATCTCGACAACACGCTCTACCCGCATCACCTCAATCTGTGGCAGCAGGTGGACGAGCGCATCCGCGACTACATCGCGCGTTTTCTCGACGTCACGCACGAGGAGGCGTTCCGCGTGCAGAAGGATTACTACCGGCGCTACGGCACGTCGATGCGTGGGCTGATGACCGAGCACGGGATGCGGCCCGACGATTTTCTCGAATTCGTGCACCAGATCGATCACTCCCCGCTCCAGCCAAACCCGGCGCTCGGCGCCGCACTGGAAAAACTCGGCGGCCGCAAGCTCATCCTCACCAACGGCACCCGCCAGCATGCCGATGCTGTGACGCGGCGGTTGACCATCCACCAGCACTTCGAGGACGTGTTCGACATCATCGCGGCCGAGCTCGAGCCGAAGCCGCTGGCGCAGACCTATGATCGCTTCCTCGCCCGCCACGGCGTCGATCCGACCAAGGCGGCGATGTTCGAGGACCTGGCGCGCAATCTCGAAACGCCGCACGCGCTCGGCATGACCACGGTGCTGGTGGTGCCGGAAGGCACGCGCGAGATCTTTCGCGAGGATTGGGAACTGGCCGGCCGCGACGCGCCGCACGTCGACCACGTCACCGACAACCTGGTCGGTTTCCTGCAACGGCTGGCGGCGACCTAGCCTCTAGGCGACGGCGAACAGCTGCGTCATCACGGCGCCGATTCCCAGGCCGACGATGCCGGCACCGATCAGGCGCATGTTCGCATGCTGTCCGCCGCCTTGCGGTGCCAGTCGGCGCGCAACCATCATAGCCGCCAGCGCGATGATGGTCTGGATGGCGGCGAACCCGGCGAAATAGGCACCGAGCGGCGCCTGTTCCGCACCCGCGATCGACTCGCCGAGCGCATAGCCATGCACCAGGCCGGCGAGCAGGAACAAGCCGAGGACCACGAGTTCCGGCAGCGCGCGCCGCAGGATCAGCAGTCCGCCGAGCGCAATCACCGACAGCGCCACCAGCAATTCGGCGGCCGGAACGTTCGCCTCGCGCACATGCAGCGCGGCGCCCGCAATCTGGGCCAGCACGTAACCGATGACCAGCGCCGGGCCGAGCCGGTGCACCGACGCCAGGACACCGACCGCAAGGACCGCGGCCAGGTGATCTGCGCCGATGATCGGATGGCCCAAGCCGGACAGCAGGCCCTCGGTGAAGCTCGACGGCAGCTTGCCTCCCATGACGTGGTGCGCCAGAGCGGGATGTGCCGTCAGCACGAGCCAGGCGCACAGGGCGGAGCCGAAAAACCACAGCGGTCGCAGGCGCACGATATCCTCCCTCATGCGGCAGGCGGGAAGTGTAGCGCATTCCATGGTGGGGCCGCAGCAACCTGGACGGGCCGGTTGACAGGCCCTTCGGCGTTCGCGACTTAGAGCCTCCGGGAGGGCTTGATGTCACACGCCGAGCTTGCGCGCACGATCGATGCCGCCTTCGACAACCGCAATGAGGTCGGCCCCGCGACCGCCGGACCCGTGCGCGAGGCGGTCGAGACCGCGCTCGACCTGCTCGACCGCGGCGCCGCCCGTGTGGCCGAGAAGGGCGCTGACGGCACCTGGCGGGTCAATCAATGGCTCAAGAAGGCCGTGCTGCTGTCGTTCCGCCTTAACGACATGGAGGCCATTCCGGGCGGCCCCGGTCAGGCCGCCTGGTGGGACAAGGTGCCGTCGAAATTCGCCGGCTGGGACGACAATCGCTTTCGCGATGCCGGCTTCCGCGCGGTGCCCGGTTCGATCGTGCGCCGCTCTGCCTATATCGCACCGGGCGTCGTGCTGATGCCGTCCTTCGTCAATCTCGGCGCCTACGTGGATTCCGGCACCATGGTGGATACTTGGGCAACCGTTGGCTCGTGCGCTCAGATCGGCCGCAACTGCCACATCTCGGGCGGCGCCGGCATCGGTGGCGTGCTCGAGCCGTTGCAGGCAGGGCCGGTGATCGTCGAGGACAATTGCTTCATCGGCGCGCGTGCCGAAGTGGCGGAAGGCGTGGTGGTGCGCGAAGGCTCGGTCCTGTCCATGGGTGTCTATCTCGGAGCGTCGACAAAGATCGTCGACCGCGACAGCGGGAAGGTGCTGCAAGGCGAGGTGCCGCCCTACTCGGTGGTGGTGTCCGGCACGCTGCCGGGCAAGCCCATGGCGGACGGCTCGCCCGGCCCCGGGCTCTACTGCGCCGTGATCGTCAAGCGGGTGGACGAGCGAACGCGCGCCAAGACGAGCATCAACGAACTGCTGCGGGATTGATCATGCCGGCCGATCCCGTCGCCATTGCCCAAAATCTCGTGCGCTGCCGCTCGGTCACGCCGGCGGAAGGCGGCGCGCTGGAATTTCTCGACGGCGTGTTGCGCGCCGCCGGCTTCACGGTGCAGCGGCCGAAATTCGTCGAGCCTGGCACGGCGGAAATCGAGAATCTTTACGCGCGCATCGGCACGCAAGGCCCGCATCTGGTGTTTGCCGGCCACACCGACGTGGTGCCACCCGGCGACGAGACCGCCTGGACCCACGGGCCCTTCGCCGGCGAGATCCACGACGGCGTGCTGTTCGGCCGCGGCGCCGTCGACATGAAGGGCGGCGTCGCCTGCTTCGTGGCGGCGGCGCTCGATTATCTCGCCGGCGTCGGTGGCAAGTTTTCGGGCTCGATCTCCTTCCTCATCACCGGCGACGAGGAGGACATCGCGGTCAACGGCACGGTCAAGCTGCTCAACTGGGCGGCCGAGCGCGGCGAGACCTTCGACCACTGCATTCTCGGCGAGCCGACCAGCGCGCAGGCGTTGGGCGACGTCGTAAAGATCGGGCGGCGCGGCTCGCTCAACGGCACGCTCGCGGTCAACGGCAAGCAGGGCCATGTCGCCTATCCGGACCGTGCCGACAACCCGATCCGCGGCATCGTGCGCATCATGAGCGCGCTCATGGCCGAGCCGCTCGACCAGGGCAGCGCGCATTTCGACCCGTCCAACCTCGAGTTCACTTCGATCGATGTGGGCAATCGCACTGTCAACGTGATCCCGGCCGAGGTGCGCGCGCGCTTCAACATCCGCTTCAATGATCACCACACGCGTGATGCGCTGAAGGCCTTGATCGAGCGCCGCGCCGCCGCGGCGTCCGCTGGCGCCCGCTGGCGCATCGACAGGGAGCCGTCCAACGCCGACGTGTTCCTCACACAGCCGTCGGGCTTCGTCGAGCTCGTCAGCGGCGCCGTCGCCGAGGTCACCGGCCGCACGCCAAAACTCTCCACCACCGGCGGCACGTCCGACGCGCGTTTCATCAAGGACTACTGCCCGGTGATCGAGTTCGGGCTGGTCGGCGACACCATGCACCAGGTTGACGAGCGCATCGCCGTCGCCGACCTCGCCGGGCTCACCGCCGTCTACCGGCGGATTCTGGAAAGATATTTCGCGTCGTAGGGCGGGTTGCGCCGCGTCGTGATGCC
>DATFWC010000465.1:0-3591 GCA_035259885.1 Xanthobacteraceae bacterium | reverse complement strand
TATCACACGGTGTGCGACCCGCGCCTCAATGCCGAGCAGTCGATCGATCTCGCCTTCCTGCTGGCGGACCTCCTCAAGCGCGAGCGTGCCGCCAAGGCCAAGCCGTTGCCGGCGGCGGCGGCCTTGTAGCGGCACCGCCGCCTGCTAGTCTGATCATGAGGTGGCCGCGGCTCGGCGCGGTCGCCATTTGCAGGCAAATCTCAAGCCGAGCCCGGGAGGACATCATGACGTGCCGTCTGTCGCGCCGCGGCGTCGCGGCCGCGTTTCTTACGCTGCCGCTGCTGTCGTTCACGGCCGCCGCCGAGCTCGCCCTCTCGGCCAATGACGGCAAGGCCGTCCTGATCGACGGGGTCAACGCTGTCCCGGCCAATCCGCCGGCCGACAGCGTGACGATCATCGACCTGGGGGCTTCACCCCCCAGGGCGATCCACGAGATCAAGGCGCCGGCCAGCGTGGTCGGACCGCCACTGAGCGTCGCCGTCGCGCCCGACGAGTCGATCGCGCTGGTCACCGCCGCGACCAAGCTCGATCCCGCCGACCCCAAGAAGACGACTCCCGACAACAAGCTCTCGGTCATCGACCTGAAAGCGTCGCCGCCTGCCGTGATCGCGACGCTGGAGGCGGGAGCGGGCGCTGCCGGCGTCTCCATCAACAAAGCCGGAACCCTGGCGCTCGTGGCCAATCGCTCCGACGGCACCGTTTCGGTGTTCTCGATCAGCGGCAAGACCGTGACGCCGGCCGGCGTAGTTGATTTCGGCAACAAGGCGTCGGGTCCGAGCCACGCGGTGTTCACGTCCGACGGCAAGACCGCCCTGGTGACCCGCGACGGCGACAACAAGATCTCGGTTCTGTCCATCGACGGCGGCAAGGTCGAGTACACCAAGCGCGACGTGTCGGCGGGCCTGCGGCCCTACGGCATCGACGTCACGCCTGACGGCAAGGTCGCGGTGGTGGCCAATATCGGCACCGGCAGCGGCGACGCCGACACGATCAGCGTCATCGACGTGGCCGCCAAGCCGCCGCGCGTGGTCGACACCGTCACGGTCGGCCAGACGCCGGAAGGCATCAAGCTGTCACCCGACGGCCGCCACGTCGCCGTGACGGTGATGAATGGCTCGAACAAGCCCAAGAACTCGCCCTTCTTCAACGACCACGGGCTGGTCAGGGTCTATCGCCTGGACGGGACCAAGCTCACCCATGAGGCCGATGCCCGGGTGGGCCATTGGTGCCAGGGCGCGCTGTTCAGCCGGGACGGCCGCACGCTGCTGGTCCAATGCATGGTCGAGAAAGAGATCCAGGTATTCGGCTTCGACGGCAAGGAGCTCAAGGCCGCCGGCACGATCAAGACCGAGGCCGGTCCGGCCGGCATCCGCAGCGCCGAACGGTGAGCGGAAACGCCTGGTTAACGGCGGCTGGCTAAATTGACCGCGGCGCCCGAGGCGCCGCGGTCATCTGGATTCTAGCCGTGCATCGCTTGTGGCGTGCCGCCATCAACACCTGGAATGGGTTGCGCGCGGTCGTGCGCAGCGAGGAGGCGTTCCGGCAAGAGGTTCTGGTGCTCGTCGTTGCCGTGCCGCTTGCCTACGTGGTGGCGACGACGGCGTGGAAGCGGCTGTCGCTGGTGCTCGTGATCATCCTCATCATGATCGTCGAGCTGCTCAACACCGCGATCGAGAAGCTCGGCGACCGCATCAGCCGCGAGCACGACCCGCTCATCGGCTTCATCAAAGACCTGGGTTCGGCGGCGGTCGGCCTGTCGCTGCTGTTCGCCGCGGCGGTCTGGCTGCTGGCGCTGGCCGAGCGCTTCGGCCTGATCTGAAGGCACGGCAATTGCCGCCGGCCGTGCCGGCGCGCTAGATCAGGCGCCATGAGCGCTCGTCCGACTGACCGGCTGGCCATTGCGGTCGCCCAACTCAACCCCACCGTCGGCGACGTGACCGGCAATGCCGACAGGGTGCGGGAGGCGCGCGCCAAGGCGGCGGTGGACGGTGCCGATCTGGTGGTGTTTCCCGAGCTCTTCCTGGCCGGCTATCCGCCCGAGGATCTGGTGCTCAAGCCGGCGTTCCAGGCGGCCTGCCGCGCAGGCATCGAAGCGCTGGCGCGCGAAACTGCCGACGGCGGGCCTGCGCTGCTGGTGGGCACGCCATGGCCAGAGGACGGCAGGCTCTACAACGCCGTGACGCTGCTCGACGGCGGGCTGATCGCCGCCGTGCGCCGCAAGGTGAACCTTCCCAACTACGGCGTGTTCGACGAGCGGCGCGTGTTCGCGTCAGGGCCGCTGCCCGGTCCGGTGAGTTTTCGCGGCGTGCGCATCGGCGCGCCGGTGTGCGAGGACATCTGGACCGAATGGGGCGACTACGAGGACGTAGTCGAATGCCTCACGGAAACCGGTGCCGAGTTCTTGATCGTGCCCAACGGCTCACCATACTCGCGCGACAAGGACGATGTCCGGGTCAACATCGCGGTGGCCCGCGTGACGGAGAGCGGGCTGCCGGTTCTCTACGTCAACCAGGTCGGCGGGCAGGACGAACTGGTTTTCGACGGCGCGTCGTTCGCGCTGCATGCCGACCGTTCGCTGGCGCTGCAGCTGCCGGCTTTCCGCGAATGCGTGACCACCACGTGCTGGACGCGGACCGGTAACAGCTGGCGCTGCGAAGGCCCGATCGTTCCGGTCGAGGACGAGCAGCAGTCCGACTATGCGGCCTGCGTGCTTGGGTTGCGCGACTATGTCGACAAGAACCGCTTTCCCGGCGTCGTGCTCGGCCTGTCAGGCGGCATCGATTCGGCGCTGTGCGCTGCAATCGCGGTGGATGCGCTCGGGCCGGGACGTGTGCAGTGCGTGATGCTGCCTTATCGGTTCACGTCGGAGGAATCACTCACCGATGCCGCCGCGGTCGCCAAGGCGCTCGGCGTGCGTTATGACATCGTGCCGATCGCGAGCGCGGTGGAGGGGCTGGAGGCCGCGCTGGCGCCGTTGCTGGCTGGCCGCCCGCGCGACATCACCGAGCAGAACCTGCAGGCGCGCGCGCGGGGCACCATCCTGATGGCGATCTCCAACAAGTTCGGCCTGATGGTGGTGACGACCGGCAACAAGTCGGAAATGTCGACCGGTTACGCCACCCTCTATGGCGACATGAACGGCGGCTTCAACCCGATCAAGGATCTCTACAAGACCGAGGTCTACCGGCTGGCGCGGCTGCGCAACACCTGGACGCCGGACTGGGCGCTGGGGCCGGGCGGGCCGGTCATTCCCGACAACATCCTGGTCCGCGCGCCGACCGCCGAATTGGCCGAGAACCAGACGGATCAGGACACGCTGCCGCCCTATGAAGTGCTCGACCAAATCCTCGAGCGCCTGGTGGAGCGCGAGGAGCCGGTGGCGACAATCGCGGCGGCGGGATTCGACCGCGACACCGTGGTCAAGGTCGACCGCATGCTCAACATCGCCGAGTACAAGCGCCGGCAGGCGGCGCCGGGGGTGAAAATCACCGCGCGAAATTTCGGACGCGATCGGCGCTACCCGATCACCAACCGCTTCCGCGATTCCGGCGCGCCGCTGCCGCAGCCCGATCCCGCGCTGCTGAAGGATCC
>DATFWC010000464.1:0-2622 GCA_035259885.1 Xanthobacteraceae bacterium | reverse complement strand
TCCCGTTCCCGGTAGAACTGCTTCGACATGTCGCTGGCCGCGCACAGCAGGTCTGGTGAGATGGCCCATTGCGGGACTTCGGGATAGCGCCTGCGGAAGTCGGCGCGGATGAGGTCGATGTTGTCGACCAGATATCTGTGCATGCGGTCCTGCCCCTGCAGGCTGCACGCAAACGGGCCGCCGTGCCAGGCCACGATGGCGTCCTTGAGCACGTAGGTTCGGGACGAGGCAACCAGCAAATAGTTGGCGCAGGCCGAAAGGCAGTAGTCGTAGACGACGACCGTCGCGTTCTTGTCGCGCAGAATATTTCCCAGCGTGATCGCTTCCGGGGCAAACCCGCCGATGCTGCGCACCACAAAAATGCCGCCGGGCTTCAGGTCGTCGAAGAGGGCGGTGCGGCCGGGAATGATCGGTCCATCGAGGCACAGAACCGTCCGGTCCTCGATGAGGGCAATCGCGTTCCTGTGCCGCGCGCAGGCGCCTGCGGCTGATGCCGGATCCTCCAGGGCGGAGGACGGGAACCCAAGGGCCAGGACGCCCGCGAATGCAACGCAAAACACAACCGACCGCATGGCGCCAAAGCTTTCCGCTTGCGCGCCGCATCAGCGATCAGTCTAGCGCAATCGATCGCCCCGGTTCATCCCGGGACGATCGCAACGGTTAACGCGCGGGACGGGATGCGCCGGGGGCCTATTTCTTCCGGCTCTTGCGGTCCCCGATCGTGTCGTAGAGGTTGACGGGGGCAAAATCGTCGGTGAGCAGCTCGCCCTTCTGCGACGGCCGCCGCTCGGTGCGCCGCGCCAGCAGCTCGGGCAGGGGGAAGCGGAAATTGTGGCGCTGCTGCAGCGCCGCCGCGCGACGCGCCAGCGCCGCGTCGTCGGGCGGCGGTCCGGCCGTCACCACCACGATCGCCTCGCCCTCGCCGGACGGATAGACGTGCACCGCCGGAAATACCGAGGCGAGCGTCAGCAACGTCGAGGCATAGAGCTTGGTGCCGTCGTGCACGTTGAACGCCGCGGCGCCGGTGGGCGTGAGGTGCTGCTTGACCAGGGCGTAAAACTCCTTGGTCAGCAGGTGGAACGGCACGTAGCCGCCGTGAAAGGCGTCGACCAGGATGAGATCGTACGAATCCTTGCGACGGTTGAGAAACACCCGGCCGTCGCCGTCGAGAAACCGCACCTTGTCGGTCTCCACCATGCCGAAATATTGTTTTGCCGCTGCGATGACGCCGGGGTCGATCTCCACCGTGTCGATCGGCACGTCCGGCATATGGCGGCCGAGATAGGTCGAGATCGTGCCGCCGCCGAGGCCGAGCATGAGGATTTTCCCGACCTCTTCGGGATAGATCACGCCGAGCGTCATGTTGCGCGTGTACTTGACCGGAAGATCGTCGGGGTCCTTCAGGTTGGTGACCGACTCCGTGTAGTCCCAGCCGCGCAGCTGGAACGACATGGTCAGCTCGGCGCGCCGCTTGGTGATGTAGATGTCGTTATACTCGGTCTCGACATGGGCGATCTGGCCGTCGCGCCGGGCCAGCATGTCGGCACGGATCTGGGCGTCCACCAGGTCGGCGGCGCGCGCCGCCGGCCCCGCCGGCCCTGCCAGCAGCCACAGGACCGCCCCGACGCCGGCGGAGACTGCGGCGCGGCGCCCGAGCCAGGGCCACGCCACCAGCGCCAGGCCAGCCAAAACACCCGCCGCCCCCAGGCTCAGCGTGATTGCGCGCGAGCCCATGGCCGGGATCAGGAAGAACGTGGTGCCCAGCGTCCCGACGATGCTGCCAGCCGTGGAGATGCCATACACGGTGCCGGAGACCACGCCGGAGCGGTGCGGCGAGCGCAGCAGCAGCCGGATCGCGAAGGGCGAGTACATACCGAGGAACGTGACGGGAAACACCATGATGGCCATGGCGGCCGCGAGGCTGCCGGATCGCACGTCGTCGAAGGCGTCGAGCACCAGTTCCAGGACCCAATTGGCAAAGCTGGGCAGCGCCAGCAGATAGACCGATCCGATGAGCACCGTGGCGCCGAGCACGGCCGCGTGCGGCCGGCGGTCGGCCAGCGTCCCGCCGAGAAAATAGCCCAGCGTCAGCGCGGCCAGAACGGTCGAGATCAGCGACGCCCAGGTATAGATCCCGCTGCCGAAATGCGGGTTGAGATAGCGCGACCCGAGCATCTCGAAACTCATGACGATGGCGCCGGTGACGAAGGCGACGCAGTAGATCAGGACCGCAAAGCCGTCGAAGCCGCGCACGCCGACACCGGCGACAGTGTTCTCTTTCACGTCTGTCCCTCGCGCTGTGGTCGAGGCCGCAAGCCTACCCGTTCCGCCGCTCAATCTGTCAAGCGTGCGGACAGCGCGCCGCGGCCGGCGGGGCCGCCCTTCATTTGCCGCGCCCACCGGCCTATATCTGTCGCGCCGAATCCTTGGGAATTTTCACCCATGCCGTTTGCGCCTGTTTTTGCCGCCTTTGCCGCCTTTGTCGCCGCGCTGGTCGCGCTCGCCGGCCCCGCGGGCGCCCAGGAACGCCGGGTTCCGAGCGGCGCCGAGATCAAGCTCTCGTTCGCCCCCATCGTCCAGCGCGTGGCGCCGGCGGTGGTCAATGTCTATGCCGCCAAGGTG
>DATFWC010000463.1:0-3987 GCA_035259885.1 Xanthobacteraceae bacterium | reverse complement strand
GCGCATCTTTTCCACAGCCTGGTTGAGCGTGAGGCCCTGCACCGGCTCGTCGTCCAGGTGCGTGATGATGTCGCCGGCCATGACGCCGGCCTTGTGCGCCGGCGTGTCGTCGATCGGGGCGACGACCTTCACCAGGCCGTCCTCCATCGTGACCTCGATGCCCAGCCCGCCGAACTCGCCGCGGGTCTGGATCTGCATGTCCTTGAAGCTCTTCGGATCCATGTAGCTCGAGTGGGGGTCGAGCCCCTGGAGCATGCCATTGATCGCCGATTCGACCAGCTTGCCGTCGTCGGGCTTCTCCACGTAGTCGGAGCGCACCCGCTCGAACACGTCGCCGAACAGATTGAGCTGCCGGTAGGTATCGGCCACCGCCGCCTTGGCGGCCGCGCCCAGGAACACCATGGGCGGCTGAGAGATCAGCAATGTCAGGGCAGCGCCCGCTGCTGCACCAAGGAGAACCAGGGAAGTCTTGCGCATCATCCGCGAACCTTCTCGCTATCGTTTGCCCACCACGGGCTGGGATCGACGGGAGTCCCGTCCTTACGGAATTCGACGTACAAAACCGGCTGACTTGAACCGACCGATACCAGAGCCGCCGTCTGCGCCCCTGCGCCCATTACCGCCACAGGTTCCCCGGTCAGGACGAACTGGCCGAGATCAACAGATATGCGTTCCATTCCGGCAAGCAAGACATGATACCCGCCGCCGGCGTTGAGGATCAAGAGTTGCCCGTAGGAACGGAACGGTCCGGAATAGACGACCCAGCCGTCGCAGGGCGCGGTCACCTGGGCGCCGGAGCGGGTGGCGATTGACAGACCTTTTTCGGTGCTGCCGAGGCGATCGGCGGCCCCGAACTGGCGAATTTTCACGCCATTGACCGGCAGCGGCAGCATGCCCTTGGCGGTCGCGAAGGCGATCGCCGGGCTGAGCCGTCCCGCCTCGTTCTGGGTCGCCGTGTTGAGGCGGCCGGCCCGGGCCGCATCCTGCTCGAGCTTGGCGATCAGATCCTTGAGATTGTCGGCCCGGCGCGACAGGTCGGTCGCGCGCTGCCGCTCGGTCTGCAGCGCGCGTTCAGTCTCGGCCTGCTTCTTCTGGCGCTCCTCGATCAGGAGGCCGACGCGCTGACGATCTTGCGACAGCGCCGCGAGCGTGCGGCCGGAGGCCGCGATTTCCTCGGTGGTCTCGCGGCGCACGCGCACCAGTTCGGCGAGATCGGTGGCCAGAGCCTCGGCCTCGGCGCGCATCTCCGGCAGCACGGCGCCCAGCATCATGGCGCTGCGCACCGACTGCAGCGCATCCTCGGGGCGCACCATGAGGGCTGGCGGCGGCCGCCGGCCGATGCGCTGGAGTGCCGCGAGCACTTCGGCAATGACGGCCCGGCGATCCTGCAGCGAGTGGCGGATGGCGCGGTCGTTATCGTCGAGGGTCTTGATCCGGCCTTCGCTGTCGGCCAAGCGGGTTTCCAACGCGCGGACGTTGGCCGCGCCATCGATCAGCGCCTTGTTGAGCTGGCTGCGATCCTCGCTGATCGCTTCGATCTCGGCTTTCAGCTTGCTCTCCGCTTCGGCGGCGCTGCGCTGCTGCTCGCGCACCGCCTCGAGGTCGCGCTCCCGCTGCGCCTTCTCGGCATCGCGGTCGAGCGCGTCGCTGGCCGCCAGTCGCGGCGGCGCGGCCGGAGGTTCGGCACGGGCGGCATTCCCGGCGACCAGCAAGGCAAAGGCCGCTGTCCAGGCGAGATAAAGCCTGCGCTGGCGCGCGTGCGAGGTATTGGCCATCGGCCCCGAATAACGCCCCACTTTCCTTAACGAACCTTTAACCATTGGATTAAGGCGCAACCGGGATGGGTGCGATTGGACCATTCGTCATGATTGTCGATGATTCTGTCAATTCTGCGTGAGAAAGCGGCAAAATGGGCCCCATTGCCAACGTTCGGTTGCGGCGCAGGGCGGCAACCCTCAACCGGCCCGGTGGTAGGGATGGCCGGCCATCAGGGTCACGGCGCGGTAGAGCTGTTCCATGAGCATGATGCGCACCAGCTGGTGTGGCCAGGTGGCGGCGCCAAAGGCCAGGCAGAGGTCGGCGTCCTGGCGCAGGTTGTGGGCAACGCCGTCAGGGCCGCCGATGAAGAATACGGCGGCGGGCCGGGCGTCGTCGCGCCAGCGCCGCAGGGCGTCGGCAAAGCCGGCCGAGCCGAGGTCCTCGCCGCGCTCGTCGAGCAGGACCGTGACTGCTCGGTCGGGAACGAGCTGCGCCAGGGCGATCGCTTCCTCGGTTTTGCGGCGGTCGGGCTCGCGGGCGCGGCTTTCCGCGATCTCAACCAGCTCGATCTCCTGGAATCCGACCGCGCGACCGGCTTTGGCGATCCGCTCGCGATAGCGCTGGGCGAGATCGCGCTCGGGCCCCTGCTTCAGGCGGCCAACGGCGGCGACGACAAGGCGCATGCCAGAGCGCTTAAGGCCAATCGGCGCAATTGTCGATTGGCCGCGCCCGTCGCCCGGCGCGAAAAATCAGCTCGGCCGCGGCTCGCTGGGCCGGCGGCCGTTCCGTCAGCTCGCGCGCAGTTCGTTGGGCCGGCCGGACGCCCACATCTTCTCGAGATTGTAGAAGCTGCGCACTTCCGGCCGGAACACATGCACGATCACATCGCCCGCGTCGATCAGGACCCAGTCGCAATGCGGCTGGCCCTCGACTCGGACGTCCGGCAGACCGGCCTTTTCCAGGTCCTCGACGACATGATCGGCCACAGCGCCGACGTGGCGGTTGGACCTGCCGGAGGTCACCACCATGTAGTCGCCGATCGTGGTCTTGCCGGAAAGATCGATTGTGACGGTGTCCTCGGCCTTCATGTCGTCCAGTCGGGCGAGGATCAGGCGAAGGGTCTCCTCGGCGTCAGGGCGCACCTGGGAGACGGGTTCGGGCACGCGGGGCGAAACCCGAGAGAGTGCAGTTGGGGACAGGGGTCCTTTTCCTTTCGTTGCACTTACAGCCCGGCGATTCACCCCGGGCACCTACAAGATAGGCACGCGGGGTGAACGGTTTCAACCTCCCCGGTGTTCCGCCCGCCGGGCGCGCAGGGCGGTCGAGGACAGAGTCGATTTAAGCCCATGCAGATAAACCCACGCCGGCGGCTTGCGGTCGGGCAGGGTGGCGGCCGCCTCCGACGGTATCCGGTAGCGGGCGAGCGCCTGCGCCGCCACCGAGGCCGGCGCGTACAGGCTGGGGCCGGCCCGATCGACCACCGCGATCGGCAGCAGCGCCGCAATGCCGCGCCAGTTCTGCCAGCGGGAGAAGCTCCGGAGGTTGTCGGCACCCATGACCCACACGAACCGCACGCCGCGGCAGCGACGAACCAGGAACGCGAGCGTGTCGTAGGTGTAGCGGGTGTTAATGACAGCTTCGAGACCGCTGACGTCGATCGCCGGATGACGCGCGAGCGCCCGCGCGGCTGCCAGCCGCTGTGCCAGTGGCGCTAGGCCGCGCGTGTCCTTCAGCGGGTTTCCCGGCGTCACCAGCCACCACACGCGGTCGAGCCTGAGCCGCTTCAAGGCCAGCAGGCTCGCGGCCAGATGCGCTTCGTGTGGCGGATCAAACGTGCCGCCGAACAGGCCGATGCGCATGCCCGGCGCGTGCGGCGGCAGCACCAGGCGCGGCGGCGTTGCGATCGCCGGCATCGGCCGGCACGGACGTGCGGAACCATTTTGTTGGTCAGGGGGCGCGCTCAAGAGTCGCTCATCCGGCCGACGCCGGCGTCGCCCAACGCGACGGGTTCACCGCAAGCGGGTGAGCAAAGCACGCGCACGTTTAAGGCCGCGTCTGTCCCGATCCGCGCACGCGGTATTTGAAGGCGCAGAGTTGCTCGACGCCGACCGGCCCGCGCGCGTGGAATCGTCCGGTCGCAATCCCGATCTCCGCCCCGAAACCGAACTCGCCGCCATCGGCGAACTGGGTCGAGGCGTTGTGCAGCACGATCGCCGAATCGACCCGCGT
>DATFWC010000462.1:0-3611 GCA_035259885.1 Xanthobacteraceae bacterium | reverse complement strand
ATGATCGCGGCCGCCGGCAATGCCGGACCGAAATCGCCGCCGCTCTATCCCGGCGCCGATCCCAACGTGATCGCGGTGTCGGCGGTCGACGTGGACGACAACGTCTACGTCAATGCCAACCGTGGCAAGTACGTAGCGGTGTCGGCGCCAGGCGTCGACATCCTGGTGCCGGCACCGGACGGCAATTACGAGTTCACCACCGGCACCTCGGTAGCGGCCGCGCATGTGAGCGGCGTCGCCGCCCTGTTGCTGCAGCGCGATCCCCATCTCGATCCGGCCGCGATCCGCCAGATCCTGACGGCGACCGCCAAGAACCCGAGCGGTGCCAAGGGCCGAAACGACGAACTCGGCTATGGCGTGGTGGATCCGGAGCGGGCCCTGAACTCGCTCAACGCCAAGTCGGCGGGCGCGCCTGCGACCACAGGCCGGGCAAACTGAGCGCCTGCTGGTCGCGAACGGAACTCAAGCGAAGCGGGGCCCTTGCGGCCCCGCTCTCGTTTTTCCCATTCACCCTGTGCTGTTCGCCCATGCGACATTCGCGTGTCGCGTGTCTCCATAGACCCATGCTATTGTCCCGCCCACGTGAGCGAAGCGGTGCCTCGAACGCCGCCCGGAACAAGCGAAAGGGAGCGATGATGCGCAAGGAGAGCGAAGCGAAATTCAATCGACGCAAGTTCCTCGCCGGCGTGGCCGTCGCGGGTGCCGCCAGCACGGTGCCGCCCGGCGCCGCCACCGCCGCCCCGTCTCAGGCGCCGCTCGACGCGCCGCCGCGGCGCCCGTCGGCGCTGCCGCCGAACGCTCACGTGGCGGCGGTGGAGACCGGCACGCCGCCGGCCCTGGCGCCGACCAAGGCGGCGGCGGGATCGGACTTCATGGTCGACGTCATCAAGACGCTCGACATCCCATATCTGCCGTCCAATCCGGCTTCGAGCTTCCGCGGCCTGCATGAATCGCTGATCAACTACGGCAAGAACACCAAGCCCGAATTCCTCACCTGCATGCACGAGGAATCGGCCGCCGGCATGTGCCACGGCTATTTCAAGATTGCCGGCAAGCCGCTGATGACCTTGTGTCACGGCACGGTCGGCCTGCAACACGCCGCCATGGCGATCTACAACGCCTGGTGCGATCGCGTGCCGATGATCGTGGTCGGCGGCAACGACCTCGACGCCGCCAAGCGGCCGCCCGGCGTCCCGACCTTCCATTCCGCGCAGGACATCAACGCGATGGTGCGCGACTTCACCAAATGGGACGACACGCCGGTGTCGCTGCAGCACTTCGCGCAGTCGTTCGTGCGCGCCTACAAGATTGCCATGACCCCGCCCTACGGGCCGGTGGCGATCTCGCTCGACGCCGGGCTGCAGCAGGAGCCGATCCACGAGAACGGCGAGCGCCTCTACATCCCGCGCCACGTGGCCACTGCACCGCCGCAAGGCGATGCCAATGCGGTGCGCGAGGCGGCGCGCCTGCTCGCCAACGCGCAGAACCCGGTGATCGTCGTCGACCGCGCGGCGCGCACCGAGAACGGCGTCAGGCTCCTGGTGCAGCTCGCCGAGGCGCTCCAGGCGCCCGTGGTCGACCAGGGCGGGCGCATGAACTTCCCCAACACGCACTATCTGCGCAGCGCCCCCAATGTGATCGGCCGTGCCGACGTCATCATCGGTCTGGAGCTGTCCGACTATTGGGGCACGGTCAATGCCTGGATCGACAACGGCGGCGACGACGGCTCGGGGACGCGGGAGTCGCGCATCAAGCCCGACACCAAGCTGATCAGCATCAGCGCGGTCGATCTCAACACCAAGTCCAACTACCAGGACTTCCAGCGCTTCCAGACCATCGACGTGCACATGGCGGGCGATGCTGAGGCGACGCTGCCGGCGCTCATCGAGGCCGTCAACGCGGCGCTCTCTGGTGACCGCAAGGCGGCGCTGGAGAAGCGCGGCGAGGCGCTGAAGAAGGCACGCGCCGAGGCGAGGGAACGCACGCGGGCGGCGGCGGCCGTGGCGTGGGATGCGAGCCCGATCAGCACGGCGCGGCTGGTGATGGAAACCTATGCGGCGATCAAGGACCTTGACTGGTCGCTGGTCTCGTCTTCCGGCAACGTGAGCAACTGGCCCCAACGGCTGTGGCCGATGGAGAAGCATTACCACTGGCTGGGTCGCTCCGGCGGCTACGGCGTCGGCTACGGCGCGCCCGCTTCGGTCGGCGCCGCGCTCGCCAACCGCGATGCCGGACGCTTCTCGGTCTCGATCCAGTCCGACGGCGACCTGATGTATGCGCCGGGCGTGCTGTGGACGGCGGCGCGTCACCACATCCCGCTGCTCGCCATCATGCACAACAACCGCGGCTACCACCAGGAGGTGATGCACGTGCAGCGCCTGTCCAACCGGCGCAACCGCGTGGCCAGCCTCGGCAAGGACATGGGGCCGATCGGGACCAGCATCGAGAACCCGGACATCGACTACGCGAAGCTGGCCAGCTCGATGGGCTGGTGGTCGGCGGGCCCGATCAAGGATCCGAGCGAGCTCGGGCCGACGATCAAGCGCGCCGTCGAGGTGGTGAAGTCCGGCCAGCCGGCGCTGGTCGACGTGTGGACCCAGCCGCGGTGAGGTGGGCCATGTATCGTCTGCGCTTGCACGTGGGACTGGCCGCGCTCGCCGGCCTGCTCCTCCTGGGGCAGGGCGTGGCGCTTGCCGCGTCGGCCGAGAAGGGCAAGACCGCCTTCATCAAGAACGGCTGCTGGCAGTGCCACGGCTCCGTTGGGCAGGGCGGCGCCGCCGGCGCCAAGCTGGCGCCGGATCCGCTTCCCGTCGAGGCGTTCACGACGTTTGTGCGCACGACCAACCGCGCCATGCCGCCCTACAGCGAAGCCATCCTGTCCAACGATGACCTCGCCGACATCCACGCCTACCTGGCGTCGATTCCGAAGGCGCCGGACCCCAAGAGCATTCCGCTGTTGAGTTCGCCGTAGCGTGGATTGAGGCGCAAAACTCGGCTACGATTCAAAGCGCAACCTCCCGCGCCGAAACCCACCTTTGAAATGCCGCTGGTGGGTTTCGGCGCGCGGCGCTGCGACATCGCACTGCCTCGCGACGCGCCTTAACCCACCCTACGACGTTTCAGCCAGTTTCCTGATCTCCTCCAGCAGCGTCTCCGGCACCTCAAGCCCGCGTTCGCCAGCTTCCCGCCGCTGCTGCAGGCGGCGCACGCCTGGCAGGCGCGCACCAGGCTCGGCTTCGACCGCGGCCGCAAGCTTTGCTAGGTGGTCGGCCGCGTGCGGGCCGCCGAGGACTTCGGGCGCCAGCGCGATGATGAGCTGCCCGGTTTCCGGCGCCGCGCCCTCGCCGGTGAAGAACGACGTCGCCTCATAGGCGAAATGCGCGCCCGTCAATCCCGCCGCCAGCATTTCGACCATCAGCGCCAGCGCGGTGCCCTTGGCGTCGCCCATGGGCACCATGGTGCCGGCGATCGCGGCGTCGGGATCGGTGGTCGGCCGCCCTTGCGGGTCGAGCGCCCAGCCTTCCGGGACTTTTTCGCCCTTCTGCTTGGCCACGAGCAGGCTGCCGCGCGCGACCTTCGACAGCGACAGATCGACGATCACCGGATCGTGC
>DATFWC010000461.1:0-3937 GCA_035259885.1 Xanthobacteraceae bacterium | reverse complement strand
CAGGCGCCGCGCGTTGTGCGCCAGCGTGTCGGCGCCGAGACTCGCCTTCACGGCATCCCACGGCGGCGCCGAGTGGGCCGGCCCGACGAACAGGCAGCCGGCGAGGCAGCCATCGCGGAAGGCGGCGACGCGATAGACCGGCCCGTCCACATATTCGGCGCGCTCGCTGTCGGCGCCGAACAAGGTTTTTGCCCGTTCGCGCCACGCCGGCGGCCCGTCGTTGGTGGCAATGAGCCAGCCCCAGCCGTGCGCCAGCGCGACGCGCGCCCACCAGGTGCCGGACGGCAGCGCGATCGCGGCGCGCGCCACGGCGAAGCCACGGAGGCGAAACGTCACCGCGGCGATGGCGGCGGGCGTCGCCTTGGCCTCGGGCTGGCCCGAGAACGGGTCGGTGTCGGCGCCGACCAGTTCACCCACGCGAGCCTGGGCGGCGGTCGCGTCGCTCCAATGGATCGGCACGAACAGCGAGCCTTGTGGCTGGCCGGGGTCGAGCGTGACCTTGAGCACACAGGCGCCATGGCGCGTCGTCACCCGGGCGAAACCGTCGTCGGCCAGGCCGCGGGTGGCCGCGTCGGCCGGGTGTACGGCCACGAACGGCTCGGGGCAATGGGCGGAGAGTTTTGGGCTGGTGCCGCTGCGCGTCATCGTGTGCCACTGGTCGCGCATGCGGCCGGTGTTGAGACGGAACGGAAATTTTTCGGAAATCTCCGTTCGCGGCGCCGGCCGATCCGGCGCGACGAAGCGAGCGCGGCGATCCGGGGTAAAAAATCCGCCTGCCGCGAAGAAGCGCCTGCCCTCGCCGCCACCCCATTGCACGGGATCGAGCGCGTCGTAATGCGTGTCGCTCAGCGTCGCGAGCGCGCCGAGATCGAAATCGCGGCTGCCGTCGTTCTCGAACGCCGACAGGGCAGCGTGCTCGCGGAACACGTCAGCCGGCGAGAAAAATGCAAAGCCATCGGCAAAGCCCATGCGCTTGGCCACTTCGCAGACGATCCACCAGTCCGGCCTGGCTTCGCCCGGGGTTTTCAGGAACGCGCGCTGGCGCGAGATGCACCGCTCCGAATTGGTCACGGTGCCGTCCTTCTCGCCCCAGGCGGCCGCCGGCAGCAGCACGTGCGCGCCGGCCGCAATGGTGTCGTTGGCCAGCACATTGTCGGACACGACGAACAGCTCGAGCCGTTGCAGCGCCGCGCGCACCGCGCCGGCGCGCGGCAGCGACACCGCCGGGTTGGTGGCCATCACCCACAGCGCCTTGATCTCGCCGCGCGCCACCGCGTCGAACATGTCGACCGCCTTAAACCCTTCGCGCACGGCCATGCGCTGAGCGCGCCAGAAGCGGCGCACGCGATCGACCTCCGCGGGCGCAAAGCCCATATGGGCGGCGAGCTGGTTGGCGAGGCCGCCCACTTCGCGGCCACCCATGGCATTGGGCTGGCCGGTGAGCGAGAACGGGCCCATGCCGGGACGGCCGATGCGTCCGGTGGCGAGATGGCAGTTGAGAATGGCGTTGACCTTGTCGGTGCCCTGGGCCGACTGGTTCACGCCCTGCGAGAAGCAGGTGACGACGCGCTCGGTGACGCGGAACAGCGCGAAGAATGTTTCGACGTCCGCCGCCGCCAGGCCGGTAGCCGAAGCCGTCGCGGCGACGTCGGGCGCAATTTCTTTCGCGCACGCGAGCGCGTCGGCAAAGCCGGACGTATGTGCCGCGATGTAGGAGTGGTCGAGCGCGCCGCTGTCGGCGAGGTGCACCAGCAGGCCGCAGAACAAGGCGGTGTCCGTGCCGGGCGCGATGCCGAGAAACAGATCGGACTCTTCCGCGGTGGCGGTGCGGCGCGGGTCGATCACCACGAGGTGGGCACCGCGCCCGCGCCTGTTGGCTACCATGCGCTGAAACAGGATCGGGTGGCACCACGCCGCGTTGGAGCCGACCAGCACGATGAGGTCAGCTTCGTCCAGGTCCTCATAGGTGCCCGGCACCGTGTCGGCGCCGAAGGCGCGGCGATGGCCCGCCACCGACGACGCCATGCACAGGCGCGAATTGGTGTCGACATTGGCGCTGCCCAAAAAGCCTTTCATCAGCTTGTTGGCGACGTAATAATCCTCGGTGAGCAGCTGTCCCGAGAGATAGAACGCGACCGCGTCCGGTCCGTCGCGCGCAACGATGCGCTTGAATCCGCGCGCGACGCGATCGAGCGCCGTGTCCCAATCGCTGAGTACGAAGCTGCCGTCTCCCCGGCGCAGCATCGGATGGGTGAGCCGGCCGGCGAGCCCGAGCGTCTCGTTGAGCGCCGAGCCCTTGGAGCACAGGCGGCCGAAGTTTGCCGGATGCGACGGGTCACCGGAAATCTCGGCGCCGCCGCGGCCGTCGGGCCGCGCCAGCACGCCGCAGCCGACGCCGCAGTACGGGCACGTGGTGCGGACGGCAGGGGTAAGCGGCGGGAGCGCGTTCATGCGACTTGCGCCTCGCGGAGAACGGCCGTGCGGCTTGCTCCACCTCGCCCCGCTTGCGGGGAGAGGTCGACTTGCGAGCGTAGCGCCAGCGGAGCGAAGCAAGTCGGGTGAGGGGGCGCTTCCGCAGGCTCAGACTCGCGGCGACGCCCCCTCACCCGGATTTCATCGCTCCACTCCGTTCCGCTCGAAATCCGACCTCTCCCCGCACGCGGGGAGAGGTGGAGCAAGTGGCTCGTCTGCATCTCAATACACATCCTGCTGGTAGCGGCCGCGTTTCTTCAGCTCGGCCACGAAGGCGATCGCCTCGTCGGTGGAGCGGGCGCCGAACTGGGCCACGATATCGACCAGCGCGCGCTCCACGTCCTTGGCCATGCGCTTGGCGTCGCCGCACACGTAGACATGCGCGCCGTCGGCGAGCCACGCCCACAAATCACGGCCGACCTCGCGCATGCGGTCCTGCACGTAGAATTTCTCCTTGCCGTCGCGCGACCATGCCAGCGACAGGCGCGTGAGCACGCCGGCCGCCTTCATGGCGGAAAACTCGTCCTCGTAGAAGAAGTCGTAGTTGCTGTGCTGGTGGCCGAAGAACAGCCAGTTGCGCCCGGGCGCCTTCGTCGCCATGCGCTCGTGCAGGAAGGCGCGGAATGGCGCGACGCCGGTGCCGGGGCCGACCATGATGATCGGCACGCCCGGGTCGGCCGGCAGGCCGAAGCCGTGCGCGTGCTGCACGTAGACTTTCAGCTTCTGGCCCGGCGCCACCCGGTCGGCGAAGAACGTGGAAGCGACGCCGAGGCGCTGGCGGCTATCGATCCGGTAGCGCACGGCATCGACGGTGAGTGCGACACGGCGCGCATCGACCTTCGGCGATGACGCGATCGAATAGAGGCGCGGCTGCAGCGGATCGAGCGACTCGATGAAAGCTTCCGGGTCCGGCCGGACGCCGGGAAATTTTTCCAGCGCGGCGAGCACGTCGAGGGTGGCGGCATCGCCGTCCGGATCCTCGCCCGCGGCGTAGGCCTTGGCCTTCTGCCGGCGCGCGCCGCCGGTGAGATAGGAGATGAGCTGGAACAGCATGTCGGGCGCCGGCGACAGCGACACGCCGTCGATCAGCACGTCGCGCAGCGTGCGCGATGCGATGGGAAAGTCGGCGGGCGCTTCCAGCGCACGGATCACGGCGTTGACAAGCGCCGGATCGTTGGTGGGAAAGATGCCGAACGAATCGCCCACCACGTAGTCGATGCCGGAGCCGACAAGATCGATCTCGACATGCCACGTCTCCTTCGCCGAGCCGGACCGGTTGAGACGCGTGCGCTTGCGAAAGGTGGCTTCCGCCGGGGCATCGCGCGAGCACCCGGGCGCCCCCGGCGCAGGCGCCGCGGCCGCCGCCGGTCCAGACGTCGACGCAACGGCTGCGGATGACCTTTTTGGTGGCGCGTTCTCGAACTCCTGGTAGAGCGTCTTGAGCATGCGGGCGGTTTCCTTGCCG
>DATFWC010000460.1:0-3203 GCA_035259885.1 Xanthobacteraceae bacterium | reverse complement strand
CGAACACGGGCGCGAGTTTCTGCCCGCTCGCGCGCTCGAAGGCGCCGGCGAGCCCGCTGATGACGGCTTTCAGGCCGCCCGAGCTCATCACCTTGATCTCATCGCTCGCCATGATCCCGCTCCGCCAACTCGGGCTTCGGTTCAGACCCGAAGCGTAGAGCGTGCCCGTCCGGATCTTCCACCGCAAACTCGTAGGCCCAGCTGAAATTCTGTGGCGGGCTGCGGATGTGCGCGCCCTTGGCCGAGAACTCGGAGAAGAATGCATCCGCGTCCTCGACGCCGATCCACAGCCATGTGCCCGGCTGGCCCTGTTCGCGTTCACACAACATGATCGACTTGCCGTCGCGTGACACGGAGATCATCCCGTCCGCATCCCAATCCAACGAGAAGCCAAGCGTATGCATGTAATATCGTCGGCTCTTTGCGATATTTTCGACTCGCAGGATCGGCGTCACGTTTTCGACCATGGCCATGATGCACCTCCGGCCGCCCATCCGGAGATTCCATGAAGCGCCGAAGCGGCTCAAGCGGCGGTCAGCCCTCACAGCTTGCCCTCCATGAAGCTGGCGATGCGGACGATGGCGGCGCGCGCTTCCGGCACGACGCGCACCAGCGCATGCCAGACGTGCCACAGGCCCGGCCACACTTCGAGCTCGACCGTGCAGCCGGCAGCCCGCATCTTCTCCGCCATGCGCACCGCATCGTCGCGCAGTGCGTCGTCGCCGCCCACCTGGATGAGCGTGGGCGGCAGGCCGCTCGGATCGCCGTACAGCGGCGAGGCGTAGGGATGGCGCGGATCGGCGCCGGCCAGCACCAGCTCGACCACGCGCGGGGCCAGCTCGACCGGGAGCAGCGGATCGCGCTTGGCGTTGAGCCGGAGCGACTCGCCGGTGAGCGCGAGATCGGTCCACGGCGACACCACGGCAGCGGCGACCGGCAGCGCCACGCCTTCGTCGCGCAGCCGCAGCATGGCGGCGAGCGTGAGGCCGCCGCCGGCGGAATCGCCCATCACGGCGATGCGCCGCGGGTCGGCGCCCGCGGCCAGAAGCCCGCGATAGGCCGCGACACAATCGTCGAGCGCCGCCGGAAACGGATGCTCGGGCGCCAGCCGGTAGTCGATGCACACCACGCGCGTGCGGCACAGTGTGGCGATGCGCCAGGTGATGTCGCGGTAGAGTTTCGGCTGGCCCGCCACGTAGCTGCCGCCATGCAGATAGAGGACGTGGCGGTCCGGACGCGACGCCGGCGTGGTAATGCAGTCGGCCGCCACGCCGCCGACCAGGATGGCGGCCGTTTCGGTGCTGCGCGGCGGCCGCGGCACCAGCGGCGTCACCAGCGCGAGGTTCTTCCGCACCCTGTCGACGCTGCCGCTGGCGCGGATGCTGCTCTTGACCGCCACGCGCAGGCAGGCGCGCATCGCGCGGGCGCGCAGGCTCAATCGGCTCATGCGCCCGCACTCATGGCGGCGCTGCGCAGCATGGCGATGCGGCGCCGGCCGAGCCGGCGCAGCAGGTCCGATTCGGCATCGGCGCGGTCGTGATGGCCGCCGACGCTGTCGTAAAGCGTCTTGGCGATCAGCAGGCCTTGCGCCGGATGCGGCCGCGCGCGCAGTGCGAGGCGCAAGAGCGCCAGCGCCTCCGCCATGATCGACGCCGTTGCCGCCCCATGGCCGGGCCGGAAGGCGGCGGCCCGCGACCCGTCGCCCTCGACGAAGCGCACCGTGTCGTCGATCCAGGTGGCGTCGAGCAGGGTGCCGGGGTTGAGGAACATCAGCCAGGGGGCGCGGGCGCTGGCCGCGGCAGCTCGCAGGCGGGCGCCGACCGAGTCTTGCGAGACCAGCAGGCGGCAGCCGGCGTAATCCGCCACCTCTGCGGTCGCGTCCTGCGACCCGGCATCGGCCACGATCACTTCGCGCACGACGCCGGCGGCGGCGCCCGCCACCAGAATCGCCAGCGTGCGCACCAGATCCCGCTCTGATTCGTGGGTGGGAATGACGACGCTCAACATGCGCTCGGGCCTGCGACTCTATTTACTTATCCACATCATGTGGCCGTCACAAGAATCGTCACTAGATCAAGGAGCGACGGACTCGGACGCCGTAATGTTCTTGTTTTGTTCCGAGAAACTCGCTAGGATTACCTCATGGCTCGCTCATCCGCAGCCCTCAGACGCCCGCCGGTGCCGGTGCCCTCCGCGTCACCGGCGGGCGACTTTGCGCCTCAGGGCGCCGCGCCACCCGGCGCCGCGCCCTATGGCGCCCCGCTCGCCGCTGCGCAGGCCGCCGGCTCGCTGGTCGAACGCGAGCGCCGGCGCGGCCGCGGCGCGCAGTCGAACGCGTCAGGGCGCTACGAGCCGCTGGCCAGGGTCGCCTTCGACGACGGCTGGCGCATGCTCGAGGACCTGCCGCCGTTCGCCACCACGGTGACCGAGGAGCGGGCGCGAAAAATCATCACGCGCAACGAGTCGCCGGACATTTCCTTCGACCGCTCGATCAATCCCTATCGCGGCTGCGAGCATGGCTGCGTCTACTGCTTCGCCCGCCCGACCCACGCCTATATGGGCCTGTCGCCCGGCCTCGATTTCGAGTCAAAACTGTTCGTCAAGCCGGACGCGCCCGAGCTGCTCGAGCGCGAGCTGTCGGCACCCGGCTACGAGCCGCGGGTGATCGCCATCGGCACCAACACCGATCCGTATCAGCCGATCGAGCGGCGCTACGAGGTGATGCGGCGCATCCTCGAAGTGCTCGACCGCGCCAATCACCCGGTCGGCATCGTCACCAAGTCGGCGCTGGTGCAGCGCGACGTCGACATTCTTGGGCGCATGGCCGAGCGCAACCTGGTCAAGGTCGCGCTCTCGGTGACAACGCTCGACGCCAGGATCGCGCGCGCCATGGAGCCGCGCGCCGCCACGCCGCTGCGGCGGCTGGAGACGCTGCGCCGGCTGTCGGGCGCCGGCGTGCCGACTTCCGTCATGGTGGCGCCGGTCATTCCCGCGCTCAACGACGCCGAGATCGAGCGCATCCTCGAGGCCGCTTCGGTCGCCGGCGTGAAGGAAGCCGGCTACGTGCTGCTGCGCCTGCCGCTCGAGGTGCGCGACCTGTTCCGCGAATGGCTGATGGCGAATTTTCCCGACAAGTACCGGCACGTGTTCTCGCTCATCCGCGAGATGCGCGGCGGCAAGGACTACGACTCCACCTGGGGCCG
>DATFWC010000459.1:0-4440 GCA_035259885.1 Xanthobacteraceae bacterium | reverse complement strand
GTCGTCCAGATGTGGCCGCGCCGGCTTACCGCCGAACCTGCCAATGCGTGGCTTCGCGCCGTTATTTTAGAGAGTGCTAACGAACGTCTCTGAGTGTCTGGCTGTCGCGCGATCCTCCCATTCGGCGCTTCTCCCGGACCGCAAGCATGCGCCGCAGCACGCGCCGCTGCAGCGGATTCATGTCAGCTTTCAGAGGCTTGCGGTCATATGCGGACCACCGGCGCGCGTGCGGTCGGTCGCGCGTGACCAAAACTCGGAAAATCGGCCGTCACCCCAACAACATGCCGTGAGAAGCCATTCGCGCCCGTGGCAAGATGCTATAGTCCCGCGTGGCGATGCCTGGACTTGGACAGATGAGGCGGCGCGAATTGCCTGGTGGGCGCCGCGGCGCGGCGGCGGCAGCGTGGCCGCTCGCGGGGCTGGCGTAGCAGGCCGGGCGCATGCGGCGCATCAGCGTGCTCATTGTAAATGCCGAGCGCCGCGGAGACTGAACGCCGACTGCACCCGATCGGCTGGTGAGAATGTCGCCTCCGGTTTCGACAGCATGCCGTGGAGACTCGCCGTGCGAAAGATGACACCTGCCGTCCTCGCGATGGTGGCCGCGACGCTGTTGATCCCCACCAGCCCGGCCGATGCCCAGAACTATCCGTGGTGTGCGCAAAGAGGAGACGGCGGGCCCACCTGCGGCTTCGTCAGCTACGAGCAATGCATGGCGTCAAGTCGCTGGTGCAACCCCAATCCCATGTACCAGCCGCCGCCCGGGCCAGTGCAGCCGCATCGCGGCACGCGCAGAACTGGCGGATAATCTTTCATGACGTTGGAGGTCATCATGCGAAGAATGATCCTTATCGCCCTCACGGGGATCACCCTGTTGATCCGCGTCGAGCCGGTCAATGCTCAGAATTATCCCTGGTGCCAGCAAAGAGGCGATGGGACGACCAACTGCGGCTTCGTCACCTACGAGCAATGCTTGAAACAAGGCGCCTTGTGCTATCGCAACCCCATGTACCAGCCGTCGGCCAGCGAGCCCGTGTCGCGCCGCACGCCGCGCGTGTCCCACCAATGAAGTGAAAGTCCGAAGCAGCGCCATGTCGTTACCCGCCGCGATCCGGCATGGACCGTTGGCGCGCCGACACACTGTGGTCGTGACATGCGGCTGGACCTGGACGTTCATGGCGGTGTCTCCTTTTCAGATCAGTGGCCCATGGAGACGGGACCACCGAGCTTGACCTTGCGCAGGGTCAGCGCGAGCGGCACGGCGGCGAGCGAGATCAGCATCAGCACCCAGAAGGCGTCCATGTAGGCGAGGAACGCCGCCTGTGCCTGTACCTGCTGTCCGATCCATTGGATCGCCTGCTGCTGCGCCTGGAGCAGCGAGCTGCCCTGCGCCACGAAATAGTCCGTCACCCGGTGAATCGTGTCCTGGTATTGCACGCTCGACGGGAGCACGCTTTCGACCAGCCGGCTCTGATGGAACTGCTCTCGATGCGTCAGCACGTTGGAGACGATGGAGACGCCGATCGAGCCGCCGGTATTGCGCGCCGCATTGATCAACGCCGAGGCCTGGTCGGTCTTGGATTGCGCAATGCCGTCGTAGGATGCGGTCATGACCGGAATGAATATCAGCGGCAGTCCGACGCCAAGCAGCATCCGCGACCGCGCCATGTACCAGAATCCGAGGTCGCCGTAGACGTTGGTCATCTGGTACATGGAGGCCGCGATGAGCACCGCGCCGGCGACAATGAGATATTTGGGCTGCACCTTGGCCGCGATCCGGCCGACGACGAACATCATCACCATGGTGACCAGGCCGCCCGGCGACAGCAGGAGCCCGGCCCAGGTGGCGGTGTAGCCGAAATTCTGCTGCACCAGCTGCGGCAGGAATTGGGTGGTCGCGAGCAGGATCGCGCCGGTGGCCAGCATCACCAGGAAGGCGGCGCCGAACTGGCGCGTCGCCACCATCTTGAGGTCGATCATCGGATTGCGGTGGCTCATCTCCCACGGAATCATCAGCACGAACGCCAGCGCGGAGATGACCGTGAACGTGACGATAAAGCGTGAGGCGAACCAGTCGTCCTCCAGGCCCCGGTCGAGCACCACCTCCAGCGCGCCGAGGAAGGTCGCGACCAATATGAAGCCGATGACGTCGAATCCGTGGCCCTGCTGCTGCGACTGCTGCCGCTTGGGCTCGCGCAGGAGCACCGCGATCAGGGCCATCGCGAGCACGCCGACCGGCGCGTTGATCAGAAAGTTCCACTGCCAGGACCAATTGTCGGAGATCCAACCGCCGAGCGTCGGCCCGACCACCGGTGCCACCACCACGGCAACGCCGAACAGCGCGAAAGCCTGGCCGCGTTTCTGCGGCGGGAAGGCATCTGCCAGGATTGATTGCGCGACCGGCACCATGCCGCCGCCGCCGAACCCTTGCAGGATGCGGAACAGCAACAGCGCTTGCAGGTTCGGAGCAACGCCGGACAGGATCGAACTCAGGGTGAACAATCCGAGAGAGATCAGGAAGAAGGTTTTGCGGCCAAGCATGCGAGCGAGGAAGCTGCTGGCGGTTAGGATGATGGCGTTGGAGACCAGATAAGTCGTGATCACCCAGGACGCTTCGTCCTCGCTCACCCCCATGCTACCGGCAATGTAGGGCAGCGCGACGTTGGCGATGGTGGTGTCGAGCACCTCCATGAAGCTCGCGAGCGCGACCACGATGGCGATCAGCCACGGGTTGGTGCCGGCGCCGCTCGCAGCGGCGGAAGCGCCGGCTCGCGTGGTGGCGGCGCTCATAGCCATGCCCTCAGCCGCTCAAAGAGCGACGGCGTAGGATCGACCCGCACGGTCGGGACCACCGACATGCCCGGGCCGAGCGCGACGTCGGTCGGCGGATCGTCCATGACGATCTTGACCGGCACGCGTTGGACGATCTTGACGTAGTTGCCGGTCGCATTTTGGGCTGGCAGCAGCGAGAACGCGGTGCCGGATCCGGGCTGAACGCTGTCGATGTGGCCACGAATGGTGCGTTGCGGATAGGCGTCGATCCCGAGCGTTACAGGCTCTCCCGGCCGCATGCGGTCGAGCTGAATCTCCTTGAAGTTCGCCGTGACCCAGATTTGATCTGGCACGAACATTGTCAGGTTCGTGCCCGCTTGGGCGAACTGCCCGACGGCGGCGGTGAGATTGACGACGCGTCCCGGCTGCGCTGCCGTCACCGTCGTATAGGACAGATTGAGTTGCGCCTGGTCGCGCTGCGCCTTGGCTTGGGCGAGGCTCGCCACCGCGCTGTTGCGTTGCGCTTTCAGCGCCTCGACTTGCCGCTGCGCCAGTTTCAGCGTCGCTTGCGCGCTCGCCAGCGCGGACTGCTGCTGACGCAGCTGCGAACTGAACTGCTGGGCATTCTGAATGGTGCCCGAGCCTTTTTGCGCCAGCTCCTGGTAGCGCGCGTTCTGCTGCTCCGCGAACACCAGCCCCGCCTGCGCCTGCTCGACCTGCGCCTCGTTCGCGGCGATCTGCGCCTGCTGGACTTGGAGCTGCGCGTCGATGTTCTCGATGCTCGCTTGCGCCGCCGCCACTTGCGCCTCGGCCTGATCGAGCGCGATGCGGTAGTCGCGGTCGTCGATGCGGGCGATCACGTCGCCGGCGGCAACGTGATCGTTATCGGTGACGGGGACGGCCGTGATGTAGCCCGACACCTTGGGAGCGAGCGCGGACTGCCGTGCCGCGATGAAGGCGTCGTCGGTGGACTGAAAGTGTTCGGCGTAGTCCAGGTAGAGATCGCCGCCGCCGACGGCAGCGGCAAGAAGCATCGCACCAATGGCCAGGACGACCGGGCGGCGATGCAGCAGGCCGTTTCGGCGCCCCTTGCCGCGCGCCTTCGGCTGCTTTTCTGCTGCCTGAGCCGGCCATTCAGGCCGCTCGGCGGCAGGGCTGTCCGGTGGCAAGTGAGCCGGCGCCTCGATCTCCTGTTTCGAGGGTCGGTGCGGCGAGGCCGGAACGACATGCGGGCTTTCAACTTCCTCGAGCCCCGGCTCGCCCGGTTCCAGAACATTGTCCTCAAACATGACCTGCGGCTCCTTCATGGCCCGGCTATGGAACGAAACGAAACTGTTTCGTTTCGTTAATCAATTAGCTCGACTGGCGGGACCTGTCAAGTGAAACGATACGGTTTCGTTCTATTTACAAACAGGTCAGGTATGCATAAATTCAGGAGCGCGGCGGTCCGCCGGGCCGCTGCAGCATTGGGCAAACCGCCAGGAAAAAGAACGGTTTAAGGAAGGGCGTGTTGGCCGCGGGGCCGGTATGGAGGTTCTGAAAATCGCGATGAAGACCAGCAGCTTGAAGACCGCATCAAGGGCCGGCAAGGCGCCGCGGCGCGCCAGGGTGCGCTTTGGCCGTCCGCCGAAGGAACTCGCCGGAGAGGTCGAGGAGCGCATCCTCGACGCG
>DATFWC010000458.1:0-8509 GCA_035259885.1 Xanthobacteraceae bacterium | reverse complement strand
GAAGATGAACGCCGGCGGCATGAAGGAGGTGCTGTACGAGGGCGTCAATCTCGGCGAGAAGGATTTTTCCGCCCTCGTCTCCAAGATCAAGGCGTCGGGCGCCGACCTGGTCTATTGGGGCGGCCTGCACACCGAAGGCGGGCTGATCGTGCGGCAGATGCGCGATCAGGGCATCAAGGCGCCGCTGATGGGCGGCGACGGCATCACCTCGGACGAGTTCGCATCGGTGGGCGGCCCTGGCGTCGAAGGCACGCTGATGACCTACGGCCCGGATCCGCGCAACCGTCCCGAGGCCAAGGGGGTGCTGGAAAAATTCCGCGCCAAGAAATTCGAGCCGGAATCCTACACGCTCTACAGCTATGCGATGGTGGAGATCGTGAAGCAGGCGGCGGAAGCCGCGAAGTCGCTCGATCCGAAGAAAGTCGCGGCGCAGATGAAGTCCGGGCAGAAGTTCAAGACCGTGATCGGGGAGATCTCCTTTGACAAGAAAGGCGACGTGACCCGCATCGATTACGTGGTTTATGTCTGGAAGAAGAATCCCGAGGGCAAGATCACCTATACGGAACTCAAGTAATCGGCCAAAACAGGGAGCGCGTCGGCCCGCCCCGTTCCGGGGCGGGCTTTTCTTTTCAGTTCCGTAGGCTGGGCAAATTCGCCTCCGGAAGCGCCGATTGGTGGCCACGGCGCTCTCGCGTAGCGCCGCGATTGCGCGCCGCGGCCCACCCTGCAAGTGCGGCCGCTACCCGATGCGGCCGAGCACCGGAAACGTCTCCAGCAGCCAGAAGCTCGCGTCGGTGACGAAGCCGGTGAGGAACGCGATGCCGGTGAGCACGAGCAGGCCGCCCATGGCCTTCTCGACCGTGCCGAGATGGGTGCGGAAGCGCGCCAGGAACGCCGCGAACGGCTCGACCGCGATGGCCGCGATCAGGAACGGGATGCCGAGCCCGAGCGAGTAGACGGCGAGCAAGCCGGCGCCCTTGGCGACCGTGGCCTCGGACGCCGCCACCGCCAGGATGGCGGCCAGGATCGGCCCGATGCACGGCGTCCATCCGAACGCGAAGGCGAGCCCCATGGCATAGGCGCCCCACAGGCCGACCGGCTTGGCGACCTCGAGCCGCTTCTCCCGCATCAGGAACGGAATGCGCGTCAGCCCTAGGAAGTGCAGGCCCATGACGATCACGGCCAGGCCGGCAATCAGCGTCAGGGGGTCGATCCCGGTGGGCAGTGGCAGGCCGGTGGCGGCCTTGATCTCGGCGAGTTGGGTCGCCAGCCACGCCTGCAGCCGGCGCAGGCCCATGCCGACCGTGCTGGCGGTCGCTCCCAGCGTGATGAACACGGTGGAGAACCCAGCCACGAACAGCGCCGCCGCCAAGGCCGTGTGGCGCCGCACCGCCCGCTCCGGCACCTTGTCGGCCAGGCGCTCGAGCGAAGCGCCGGTGAGATAGACCAGGTAGGGCGGAACCAGCGGCAGCACGCACGGCGAGAGGAAGCTCAGGGCGCCGGCAACGAGCGCATAGAAAATCGTCACATCGGCCATGGCCCTGAATGCAATAGCCGCAGCCGACGACGCAAGCGCCCTCGCCCGGATGTGATCCCGGGTGATAGGGTCCGGCCTCCCGCGGCCGGCGGCCGCCACCCGCCGTGAAGCTGAGAGTCAGGATGCTGCGCAAGCTGCCGATCGTCGCCGTGTTCGGGCAAGGCAGCGCGATTCCGGCCGAACGCGCAGAGCTTGCACGCGCGGTCGGCGCCATGGTGGCGCGGATCGGCGCGCATCTTCTTACGGGTGCCGGCTACGGCGTGATGGCAGCGGCCTCGGAAGGATTCACCGCGGTCGAGCCGCGCGCCGGCTTGTCGATCGGCATCGTCCCGCGCCGCCAGAAGGGCTCGTTCGAAACACCCAACCGTGATCCCGACGGCCGCCTCTACCCCAACCCCTTCGTCGAGATCGCCATCATGACGCCGCTGCCGCCGCGGGCAGTGGACTGGCGCCACGTCCCGGCCCGCAACCACATCAACGTGCTCACCGCCCATGCCATCATGGCGCTGCCCGGCCGCGTCGGCACGCGCAACGAGCTCGACATGGCGGCCGCCTACCGCGAGGAGGAGGCGCGCCCGCCAGACCAGCGCCGCACCGTCCTGGTCGGGCCGGCCGCGGAGTTCACGGCCAAGCATCGCGCCATGTTCCTCCACGCCGCCGACGCGGCGGCGGCCGAGCGCCATCTCGGTGGCATCCTGTCCAGACTGCGCGGGTGACCCATGGCGGTGCCGTCGCGTAACCTGATCACCGACATTCCCGGCATCCGTGTGGGCCATGCCGACGACGCCCGCCTCGGCTCGGGCGTCACCGCCGTCGTCTTCGATGCCCCGGCAGTCGCGGCGATCGACGTGCGCGGCGGCGGCCCCGGCACGCGCGAGTCCGCGCTGCTCGATCCCGCCATGACGGTCGAGCGCATCGACGCCATCGCGCTCGCCGGCGGGTCGGCATTCGGCCTCGATGCCGCGTCGGGCATTCAGGCCTGGCTCGCCGAGCAGGGGCGCGGCTTCGCCATCCGCTCCGCGCGCGTACCCATCGTGCCGGCAGCGATCCTGTTCGACCTGTTGAATGGCGGCGACAAGGCCTGGGGGCGCTTTGCGCCCTACCGCGAGCTCGGCTATGCGGCGGCTGACGCCGCGGCCGCCGCCGCCGCGAGCGAGGTCGGCCTCGGCAGCGTCGGGGCCGGGCTCGGCGCCACCACGGCGAACCTCAAGGGCGGTGTCGGCTCGGCATCGGCGCCGACGCGCAGCGGCCACACGGTCGCGGCGCTGGCGGTCGCCAATGCCGCCGGCAGTGCGGTGGTCGGCGACGGCCCGTGGTTCTGGGCGGCGCCGTTCGAGCGCGACAAGGAATTCGGCGGCCGCGGTTTTCCCCAAAAGCTGCCGGCGGAGGCGCTGGCCTTCCGCACCAAGCGGAGCCCGGGCGAAAGCACCACGCTGGCGCTGGTGGCGACCGATGCGGAGCTGACCAAGACACAGACCAGACGCCTCGCCATCATGGCGCAGGACGGGCTCGCCCGCGCCATCCGTCCGGTGCACACGCCGCTCGATGGCGACGTCGTGTTCGCGGCCGCCACCGGCGCGCGGCCGCTCGGCGATCCGATCGTCGCCCTGGCGGAGCTCGGTGCGGTCGCAGCCGACGTGCTGGCACGGGCCGTCGCGCGCGGCGTCTATGAAGCCACCGCCTTGCCCTTCACGCCGGCGCTGCCGAGCTGGCGCGACCGATTCGGTGCGTAGTGAAATGGCGAGTGAGTAGAGACGAATAGCGAGCAGCGAATAGCGAATGGTGAATAGAGAAGGACCGGCCAAATCCTCGTCTACTCACCATTCACTACTCGCTACTTGCCCTTGGCCGTTCAACCGAGCCGGTCGGCGGCATAAGGCGTCGGATCGCAGAACGGCGTGTCGCCCAGCATCATCTCGGCGATCAGCCGTCCGGTGACGGGCCCGAGGCTCATGCCCACGTGTCCGTGCCCATAGGCCAGCCACAGGCCAGGATGCCCGGGCGCGCGGCCAATCACCGGACGCGAATCGGCAAAGCACGGCCGGCTGCCCATCCAGATACTGGTCTCGACCGGCTCGCCGAGCGGCAGCAAGGTTTTCGCGATCGGCAGTACGCGCCGGAGCTGCGCCGGCGTCGCCGGCGCGTCGCGCTCGGCGAACTCGGCGCCGGTGGTCAGGCGCAGGCCCTGCTCCATCGGCGCCAGTGCAAAGCCGTTCTCGCTATCCACCACCGGCCGGCCCAGCGCCGCATTGCCGGACATGGCGAAATGGCGGTGATAGCCGCGCTTGATCGCCAGCGGCAGATTGAGGCCGCGCGGTTCGAGCACATCGGGCGCCCACGGACCGAGCGCGATCACCGCCGCCTCGGCGTCGACCGGCCCTTCCGCCGTATCGATCCGCCAGCGCCCGGCCGCGCGGTGGAGCGAGCGCGCGTCGCCCGTGAGCACCAGGCCGCCGAGCGCGGCGAAGCGCGCCGCATAGGCGCGCGTGACCGCGAGCGGGTTGGTCAGGCTCGCGACGTCGACCCAATGCACCGCCGCCTGGAACACCGGGGCGAGCACCGGCTCGAGCTCGCGCGCCCCATGCACGTCGAGAAACTTGATCGCCACGGCCAGCTCCGACGCCAGCGCAAGCTCCGACCACAGGTCGGACAAGGCCGACTCGGTGCGATAGAGGGTGAGGAAGCCGTTGCGGCGCAGATAGCGCGCGCCACCCGACTCGCCGAGCAGAGTCTCGTGCTCGACCACTGCCCGCGCCAGCAGCGGGCGCATCAGCCGCGCGGTTTCGACGCGCCGCTCCGGAGTCGAGGCGGCGCGGAAGGCGAGCAGCCATGGCAGCAGGCGCGGCAGCGCGCGGAGATGATAGTCGGCCTGCGGCGCACGCCGCAGCGCCACCTTGAGTAGCGTCGCCAACCCGCGCGGGAACGATGTCGGATAGATCGTGCTGCCGATGATGCCGGCGTTGCCGAACGAGGTTTGCTCGCCGGGAGCACGGCGGTCGAGCAGCGCCACATGCAGCCCGCGCCGGGCGAGATGGAGCGCAATGGAGGTGCCGACGATGCCGGCGCCCAGCACCATCGCGTCAGTTCGGGCCATGACGTGCACTCATCTCGGCTCGGCGGATACTGCCTGCCTGACGCCGCACTCGCAACGCTGGGCACCGCCGCCGGGAGTCCTCCACAGCCGACTTGATGAGATTTCGTGACGGCCGCGCCGGGCTCCGGCCCGCTGTTCGTGCGATCAGGCGCCGTGCGTCCTGGCCTGGACCTGCCCCTCGAGTCGCGGTTTCCATCCGACGGCGCGTGGCCAACCTGTCTGCCGGGGCAAGTTGCCGCCGGGGTGGCGGCATGTTAGGCGAAACCAGGTTGGGAGAAGACGATGTCTCGGCCGCTCATCATCGCGCCATCGATCCTATCCGCCGACTTTGCGCGGCTCGGGGAGGAAGTGCGTGCGGTCGACCAAGCCGGCGCCGATTGGATCCACGTGGACGTCATGGACGGTCACTTCGTGCCCAACATCACCATCGGGCCGGACGTCGTGAAGGCGCTCAGGCCGCATACGAAGAAGACGATGGACGTGCACCTGATGATCGCGCCGTGCGATCCCTACCTGGAAGCCTTTGCCAAGGCCGGCTCGGACATCATCACGGTGCATGTCGAGGCAGGGCCGCATCTGCACCGCTCGCTCCAGGCGATCCGCGCGCTGGGCAAGAAGGCCGGCGTCACGCTCAATCCGGGAACACCCGAAAGCACCGTAGCGCCGGTGATCGATCTCGTGGATCTCATCCTGGTCATGTCGGTCAATCCCGGATTCGGCGGCCAGGCCTTCATCGCCTCGGCAGTCGACAAGATCAGGAATCTGCGGGCGATGGCGGGCGGGCGCCCGATCGACATCGAGATCGACGGCGGCGTCACGCCGCAAAACGCGGCGCAGGTGGCCGCCGCCGGCGCCAATGTCCTGGTTGCCGGCTCCGCCGTCTTCAAGGGCGGCCATGCCGACGGCTATCGGGCCAATATCGCGGCGATCCGCAACGCCGCGGCGCTCGCCCGCGGCGAAGCGGCGTAAGCGTCAGGCGGCGCGCACCATGCTGACGAACTTTTCGACCTCGCGCTTGAGCTGATTGCTCTCGCGCGCCAGCGACTGTGCCGAGCCGAGCACCTGCGACGAGGCCGATCCGGTCTCGCTGGCGCCGCGGTTCACGTCGGTGATGTTCATCGCCACCTGGGCGGTGCCATGGGCCGCCTGCTGGACGTTGCGTGAGATCTCCTGGGTGGTGGCGCCCTGCTCCTCGACTGCGGCCGCAATGGCGGCGGCAATCTCCGAGATGCGCCCGATCGTGCCACTGATCTCCTTGATGGCGCCGACCGAGTCCTGCGTTGCCGACTGCATGTTGGCGATCTGCGTGCCAATCTCGTCGGTGGCCTTGGCGGTCTGCGCCGCCAGCGCCTTGACCTCCTGGGCGACGACCGCGAAGCCGCGCCCCGCCTCGCCGGCGCGCGCCGCCTCGATGGTGGCGTTGAGCGCCAGCAGATTGGTCTGCTCGGCGATCGCCGTGATCAGCTTCACCACGTCGCCGATGCGGCTTGCCGCGCTCGATAACTCGGTGATGCGGGCGTCGGTCTTCTCGGCCTGCTGCACGGCCTCGATGGCGATCTTCGCCGAGTCCTGGACCTGACGGGCGATCTCATTGACCGAGCTGGTCATCTGCTCCGCCGCCACCGCGACCGACTGGACGTTGGCCGAGGCTTCCTCCGACGCCGAGGCCACGACGCCGGACAGCCGCTGGGTCGTTTCCGCGTTCTTGGTCAGCGTGCCGGCAGCCCGCTCGAGCTCGGTCGACGAGGTGGACACGGCATCGACGATGTTGCCGACCGCCGCCTGGAACTCGTCGGCGAGCCGCCGCATCTCGGCCTTGCGCCGGCTGGCCGAACGCGTTTCCGCTTCCTTCTGATCGGCGCGCAGCCGCTCGGCCTCGACCATGCTGCCCTTGAACGCCCGCATGGCGTTGCCGAGCGCGCCGATCTCGTCGGTGCGGCCCTCCAACGAAACCTCAGCCGACAGGTCGCCGGCCGCCACCTTGAGCATCGCGTCCTGGATCATGCGCAGCGGACCGCTCACGCGGCGCGACACCATCAGCATCATGCCGGCGGCGAAAAGCACCGCCGCCGCCAGCAGGCCGAGGTGCGTGCCGAGCTTCCACATGACGCTCGCATACTGGCGCGCCGCATGGTCCTTGGCGATGTCGAGGGCCGCTTCCGCGACGCCGAGCACCGAGCCCAGCCTCGGCACGGTGATCGGCGTCCAGTCCGAGGCCGCCATGTTGACCTTTTCGCCGGCCACCAGGGCCTTGAAAATCTTCGCCCGCTGCTCGACGTAGTCGCGCCCAAAAAACTCGCGCTTGGCTCGCTCGACCGCCTCGTTGAACCGCGGCGGCAACGGCAGCCCGGCGGCGAGGCTCTCGACCGCCGCCCACGCGGTGTCGATGCGGGAGAGATGGCCGGCGTATTTGGCCACCGGATCGGGCGGCATCGGTTGTCCGCCGAGCGGATTGGACACCATGATCGAGGCGTCGCCGCCGGCGTTGCGCACCACCATGGCCAGTTGCTGCAGCTGCAGCACATGATCGACGAAGGCGTCTTCGAGCTTCACCAGCCGCATCAGCCGGCCCGACAGATTGTCGACCGTCTGCAACAGCCCATTGGTTTCGTTGAACAGCTCCTGGGCGAGGCCGGGGCGCCGTTCCGCCTTTGGCCGCAGGAACGCCGGCGCGGATTCCTCGTGCAGCGCGATCAGCCGCTTGATGGCCTGGTTGAGACTCTCGATCACGGCCTGGCGGTCCGGGATGTCCACCCGCTCGAGGGCGACGACCGTCGACCGCAGGGCGGGCAGCTCGGCCGCACGGGCATCACGAACCTGCTGGTTCATCGCCGTGAACTGCTTGTCCTCCATCAGGTCGCGATACGAAGACGCGCGATCGACCCGCAGATTGTGCAGGGCGGTGAACAGGTGGGTCGACACGTCGACCACGGCGGTGATGCGGTTGACGGATGCCAGCCGCGTCCACGAGTCCCAGGCCCCGAGCGCCAACAGCACCACGGCGACGGCGGCCAGCGTGGCGATGACGAATTTCAACAAGGCGTTGACGGACAATCGCTTGATCACGGCGCACCCCATTACCGATGGCGTCCGCCGTTGTTACGAACGAAACGTAAATGTCAGGTAACGATGTCGCACCCTGCCGCTAAAATCGCGGATTCGGTCACCAGAGGTTGAAGCCGCTACGCGAGGCCAGCGAGCTGTTCGCTTTCGCGCCACAGGCGCCTTGCGTCATCGTCGCTCCGCGCGTCGGCGCTGGGACTGGTCGGCCGGCAGTCGCAAAAATATTCGCCGGTGACGGCGGCCACCTCGGGCGAACTCGCGAGATAGACAATCGTCTCCGCGCCTTTGTGCGCCGGCTCGGCGCGCAATAGCATGGCCACCCGCACCAGAAGCCCGAGCCAGCGATTGTCGCGCTGGCCGAGACCGGTGGCGACGAATCCCGGATGCAGGCAATTGGCGGTGACGCCGGTACCGGCGAGCCGGCGCGCAAGCTCGCGGGTGAACAGGATATTGGCCAGCTTGGAACGGCCATAGGCGGCGCGGAACCGATAGCCATGCGCGAACTGAAGGTCGTCGAAGTCGAGCTTCTCGCGGACGTGAGCGTCCGAGGCCGTGTTGACGATGCGCGCCGGAGCCGCCGCGATGAGCCGGTCGCGCAGCAGGTGCGTGAGCACGAAATAGGCCATGTGATTGACGGCGAAGGTCCGCTCCAGGCCGTCGCGCGTCACCTGCCGCGTGGCGAACAGGCCGCCGGCATTGTTGACGAGCACGTCGATGCGCGGCTCTGCTGCCGCGATCTCGGCCCCGACGCGCTTCATCGCCGCCAGGTCGCCCAGATCGGCATAGTGGATGCCGTGGGCCGTGCCGGGCCCGCA
>DATFWC010000457.1:0-10196 GCA_035259885.1 Xanthobacteraceae bacterium | reverse complement strand
CGCCGGCCCGGTGATCTCGACCACGTGGGTATAGCCGGGCGGCTTGGCGATGGTCGGCGGATTGATGAAGCGCGTGTTCGGCATTTTCGTCTCCCCGGTTTATGCCAATGCATGCGGCTTTGCTGCGGCGGCTACGACGGTGGCCGCGCCGGCGCAAAGCCAAGAACGCCGATGCAAAGCATCGGCTATGTCGCGAAGCGATCCGGATGAGAGGGAACAAGCGGTCGTATCGAAAGTCACTTGCCCCCCTCACCCCAACCCTCTCCCCGCTGGGGAGAGGGAGCGCGCCGAGTGCTTGACGTCAATGCCCGACACCGGACAGCGCCGGCTCAGCTGGCCATGCGGCCGCGCACGGCAGCGTCCCACCACGGGCAGACGCCGGGCTGCAGCTCGTGATTGCCTTCGATGACCTGCACCGGGATGCGGGTGCCGGCCTGCGCCGTCCGGATGCGCAGCTCGCGCGCCTCGGCGCGGCCTTCCGGCGTGAGCCACGACCGGTCGTGGCCCCACAGGCTCGGGCCTTCGGTGCGTTCGTGCGGGGTCCAGGTGGCGGGGTCGATGCTGCGCCCACCCCAGCCATACTCGACGAGAAAATTCGACGGGCTCCAGGAATAGAACGACGTCATGTAGTCGTTGACGTGACGGCCGAGCGTCGTGCCGATCATGTCCGGCTTGCCGAGCGCAAGGTCGTAGGCCTGGCCGACGTCGTCGAGATAGAACAGCTCGACCATCAGGTGGTGGATGCCGTTGCGGCCCGACTCGATGAAGGCGAGGCTGTGGTGGCGCGGGTTGACGTGGAAGAAGTAGGCCTTGAAAGGCTTCAGGATATAGTCGGTGGGCTTGAAGCCGAGCACGTCGGTGTAGAACGGGATGACGTCGGTGACCCGTTCGGCCGTGAGCACGGCATGGCCCATGCCGAGCGGGCCGGTGCGGAAGCCGGAAATCGAGCGGCCGGGCCGGAACGGCTCGGTGGTGGTCTCGGCGCCATAAAATGCCTCGACGCGGTTGCCGGCCGGATCGGCGAAGACGATCAGGTCCTTGACGCGGCGCTCGTCGGCGAGCGCGCGCGTGCCGCGCGCCACCGCCGTCCCGGCGCGCTCGAGCGCCACCGCCACCGCGTCCAGCGCCGCCGCATCGGCGACCTCCCAGCCGTAGAAGGCGGGGCCCTCGCCGCCGTCCTCGGTAATGACGACGCGCTGCTTACGATCGTCCATGCGCAAAGCGAGCGTGGAGCGGCTCTGGTCGACGACCTGCATGCCGAGAAACTGGCTGCCATAGGTGGTCCAGTCCTCGAGGCTCTTGGTCCGGATTCCGACGTATCCCAGCGATTGAATCGTCATCGCAGACTCCTGCGGGCCCCGCCCTGCTGCAGGCAATTCTAGCATGCGGTGCGCGCCCGGCGCCAACCCGGGCACCGTCATGTCAGGCGTGCGTTGACGCGGCATCTTCGCCTCCAGGCCGGGAGATCAGGCGTCGCCAAAGCCGAGGAAGGTGCAGAATTCCCCGACCGCGGCGCGCGGCGAGCGGAAGCTGTTGGCCGGGTGATCGCGGTCGCCATAGCCGAGCGCGACGCCGCAGAACAGCATGTGCTCGGGCGGGATTTGCAAGAATTCTCCGACCAGCCGGTACAGGCGCGCCCAGGATTCCTGCGGGCAGGTGTCGAGCCCGTGGCCGCGCGCCAGGAGCATGAGGGTGTGGATGTAGCTGCCGAGATCGGCCCACTGGCCGGGCCCGAGCTTGCGCTCGATGGTGATGAACAGCCCGACCGGCGCGCCAAAAAACTCGAAGTTGCGCATGTACTGGGCGAGCCGCCCGGCGTGATCGTCGCGCGCGATGTTCAGCGCGCCGTAGAGCTGGACGCCGTGCTCCGCGCGGCGCGAGCGGTAAGGCTCCCACATGTCCTTGGGATAGATCGGGTACTCGGCCTCGTTGTGGCGCGGATCGTGGCCGTCGATCGTGCGCGCGACCTTGTGCTTGAGCTCGGCCAGCGGCGCGCCCGTGAGAGCATAAACGCGCCACGGCTGCAGGTTGCCGCCCGAGGCGGCACGGCTCGCCTGCGCGATCAGGTCGCGCACCAGCACCGGGTTGACCGGCTTGTCGAGAAAGGCCCGGCAGCTCAGCCGGGACTCGACGGCTTCGAACACATCCATGCGGGAAACCTAATGCTCGTCGCGCCCGTGGCCGTTGGTCGGCGGGGCGGTCTCATCGGGAGCGGGGGAAGCCAGCAGGGCGCCGGGAGGCTTTGGAAGCGCAGCATCATCGGCCGGGGGAAGCGCGTCGACGCCATCCTGACCGTGCACCGTGTAGAGATGCGGCGCCCGGCGATTCACGTGCAGCTGAAAAATATCCGGCCGGTTGTAGTGGCCGGCGAAATCATGCCGCAGCTTGGTGAGGACGCCGAGCTCGAGATTGCAGTCGGCGTACAGAATGCCTTCCTCGGCGCCCATGGGTCCGGCGAGGATGCGGCTGTTGGGCGCCACGATCACGCTGCCGCCGCAGCAATCGGGATCGCGCAGGAATTTCTCCGCCTCGGGGCCGGCGTCCAGCGCCGCGATGGTGTCCTCATCCACCGTCCCGCAGGCCGAGACCACGAAGGCCTTGCTCATCTGCGCGAATGCCTGCGAGTCGATGGCGACGCGGTTGCGCATGGGATCGCCGCTCACCGGGAAATGATTGGGCCAGCTCATCACGTGGATGCGCGTGCCCTCCGCGGTCAGCGCGAAGACCGCCAGCGGATTGGAGTTCTCGCCGCAGATCAGGCCGCTCATCGGACCAAACTCGGTGGCAAAGGCGCCGAAGGTGTCGCCATGGCCGCCGGTATGGACCAGGCGCTCGCCCACCGTCGGCATGATCTTCTGGTGCTTGCCGATCAGGCTTCCGTCAGGACCGATATAGACCTGGGTGTTGAACATGGTCCCGATCGTGCCGGCAATTTTCTCGCACACGCCCATGACCACGTAGGCATCGGCGTCGCCTGCGGCTGCGCATAGCGCGGCGATCTCCGGCCCGGGAATCTCCACCGCGTTCTTGAACAGCTCGACCGACAGGCGGTTTGCCGCCGCCCCGGTGGCGACGTGGTGGTGGTACCAGATCGGATGCGCCGGGATGAAGCCTTCCGGAAAGCCGATCACGCGCGCGCCATTGCGGCCCGCCTCGCGGATCAGCCGGCAGGCCTTCGCGGTCGATCCTTCGCGGTCGAGGAACACGGACGCGGCCTGCACGGCCGCCACCTTTACCACCGGATAGACGTCACCCATGAGGCAGTCCTGCGCGTGACACGTCTCCCCCTTAGCAAATACCCCGCCTCACGCGAACCGTTCGCGCGCGCGGGCGCGCGCCTTGGCGGCCTCAATTTCGCGGTCGCGCGGCGGGCTCGCGGTGTGCAGGGAGTCGATCAACCGGCGCGCCGCCTCCGCCACGTCCTCGACCGCGCGGTTGAATGCGGCCTCGTTGGCCTTGGACGGGTGGGTGAACCCGCTCAGCTTGCGCACGAATTGCAGCGCCGAGGCGCGGATTTCGTCCTCGGTGGCCGGCGGCTCGAAATTGAACAGTGTGCGGATGTTACGGCACATTGATCTCTCCTCTGTTGCCCGGCCTCGGATCTGCGACGTGCCCGGGCAATGTCGATCCGGAATGTAGGCGAAAGCGCGCCGGCTGCCCACCCGCGGTCCTTCTGCGACGGAGCTGGCGGCGATAAGATGGCTGCCATGTCCGCCACCGACGCCGAGCCCGTCGCTGTCGCGATCAATGACACAAGGCGCGTCTCCGGCCTGCTGCAGCTGCCGGCGGATGCGCGGGCCTGTTACGTGCTGGCGCACGGCGCCGGGGCCGGCATGGCGCACCCGTTCATGGCGGCGGTCGCGGCGGAGCTCGCGCGCCGCGGCATTGCGACCCTGCGCTACCAGTTCCCCTACATGGAGCAGGGCGGCAAGCGGCCGGACCCGCCGAAACTGGCGCACGCCGCGGTGCGCGCCGCCGTCGCCGCGGCCGCCCGGCGGGCGCCGGGACTTCCGCTGCTGGCGGGCGGCAAATCGTTCGGCGGCCGCATGACGTCGCAGGCGCAGGCGGAAAGCGCGCTGCCCGGCGTGCGCGGGCTGGTGTTTCTCGGCTTCCCGCTGCATCCGGCCGGACGCCCGTCGCGCGAGCGCGGCCGCCACCTGTTCGATGTACAAATCCCGATGCTGTTCCTGCAGGGAACGCGCGACGCGCTGGCGGCGCTGGACGAGCTGCAGCCGCTCACCACGGCGCTCGGCAGCCGCGCGACGCTGAAACTGTTCCACGACGCCGACCATTCCTTTCACGTCCCGAAGCGCGGTGGCGGCAGCGATGCGCAGGTCCGTGCCGACATGATGGATGCGCTTGCGGCGTGGAGCGATGCGGTGATCGCAAGCGGCGGCTGACGCCAGGAGCGGCGGAGCGGCGGTCCTGCACGTCTTGCCGGGCCGCTCACCATGCTGTCCGGCCGAGGGACAGAAGGATCGACAGTCCCGAAGCCGTGATGATCAACGCGATCGCGCGATGCAGGATCGTCCCGGACATGCGATCGCCGAACGCAATTCCCGCCACCGCGCCGACAATGCACACGAGAGCGAGGAAGCCCAGCGCCTTCCAATCGGTGCCGGCGAGCAATCCCGAAAATGCGAAGGCAACGAGAATAGCCGCGTAGGCGATGACGAAATAGACCGCCATGGTGCCGCGGAGTGTGGGGCCATTCATCTGCGTGCGCGCCAATCCCCAGGCCGCCGCCGGTCCGGGCGCGGCAAAGAGCGCCGCGCACGCTCCGGCGAGAATGCCGGCACTCGCCGTCTCCAGGGAAAACCGGAAAGGTTGTGTTGCAACCGCTGCCGCGTTGGTCGTGCCCTGCCTTTGCAACAGCAGGACCAATCCGAGAGTGCCCAGCATCAAGCCGAACAGCGAGACGACCGCGCTTCGCGGCACAGCCCACAGGATGGCCAGACCCGCCGCCACGCCGACCGGCAGGGTTGCGGCCAGTCCGGCGGTCGCGCGCGGCTCTGCGGCCGAAGACTGTCCGGCGGCGCTCACCACCGCGACCACGAGGCTGAACACCGCCGTCTCGGCGATGGCGCGATCGTATCCGTAGGCGTGAAGCAAGAACGGCCCGGAGATGACGCCGAAACCGATGCCGGTCGCCGACTGGACGAAGGCGCCGGCAAAAACGATCAACGCAAGGACTTCCACGGGCATGAGCTGGTCATCGCGGGCGGCGGGGCATCGACATTCAATGATGTGAGCTCGGACGACCGCTGGCTTGTCAAGCCGCACGGCACATCGAAGCTTGCAGCTACAGCGCGCCCGGCTCCATGCCTTTCTTTTTCATCACCAGCGCAGCCTTCGAAGAGGTGAGAAACCGGATCAGCGCGGCGGCCGCCGCCGGCTCCCTGGCATGGGTGGCCACACCGATCGACCAACTGAACCGGTTGTAGTCCTGCAGGTCTTCCGGGATCAGGTCGAGCAGATCGAAGCTCGGCGTGATCAGAATTTCCGTCGGCTGCGCGATGGCGAGGTCGGCGTAGTCCTGCGGCGGCGACTCCGAAAACGGGTGTTTCTGCAGCTTGGCCTTGGCATTGACCTGCTCGGCAATGCCCAGGCGTTCGATGATCTGGCGAAACAGGGCGCCGGCCGCATGGCCCTCCGCCGGATCCGGATAGGAGATCGACTTGGCGGCCAGCAGCGCCTGCTTGAAGGCGTCGACCGACCCGATGTCGGGTTTCTTCATGCCGTGCCGGACCGCCACCGCGAGGCCCGAGCGGGCTATCGTCGTCAGCCCGCTCAAATCGATTTTGCCAAGCCGCGCCACTTCCTCGGCGGCAGGCCTTTGCAGAATCGCGACATCGAAGATCTCGCCGGCTTCCACGAGCTTTCTTGCCGCGCCCGCCGGCACGTAGCTGATCGTCAGCCTGTGGCCGCTCGCCTGCTCGAACTGGCCGGCCAGTTCGAGCAGGACGGGTTTCATCACGGCCGCGCTCAAAACCTTGATTTCAGCGCCCTGCGCGGGCGACCCCAACTCCGCTGAAACCAGGAAGACCCCAACAGCCAGTGCCGCGAGCGGCGTACTTGTTCTAGGCATGCTGCCTTCTGCGAATCGCCCGATTGGCGGGTGAGTCTACCAGTCGCAGCAGTCCGTCGCATCACCCGCGAGCGAAGCTCGCCGGCGCAATTCAACTTACGCTATTATTTCCATATTTGGTGCGGATATAGTGAAGCGGAAAGTCCTTGAATGGCCGGGCGGCGCAAGAGGTCTCGATGCGGAAAGCGGTATTGCTTGGCGCTGTGCTCGTCGCAACATGTCTCGTCGGTTGCGGTCAGGGCAGTCAAGGCGAAAAGGGCGATGCTGGCCCTGCGGGGCCTCCGGGCTCAAGGGGAGATGCCGGGCCTGCCGGGCCGCAAGGGCCTGCTGGACCTCCGGGACCTCCG
The DNA here is from genome assembly GCA_035259885.1 of Xanthobacteraceae bacterium. Taxonomy (GTDB): domain Bacteria; phylum Pseudomonadota; class Alphaproteobacteria; order Rhizobiales; family Xanthobacteraceae; genus DATFWC01. Next base: position 3,761 of record DATFWC010000457.1, on the reverse strand, counting down.
GGACCTCCAGGGCCGCAGGGGCCGCCCGGGCCTGCTGGTCCCGCTGCGTCGCAGGTACGGGTCGTGCAGTCGAATTGCACTGCAACGAGTTGCGCCGCCGAATGCAGCGCAGACGAAGTGCTCATCACGGCTTACTGCGGCGCCCGAAGAACACCGGCCGTGTTCCCGAGCGAGCGGGCCGCCTCCTGTCGAACACGAGGCGCGGCAAGTAGCCCGCTTATCGGCGTCTGCGCAAAGATGTCAGCCGAGGACCACTGAACAATCCTGAGTGGCCCTCTGATCACACCCAACTGACCGCGACGGCGCGGTGCCTCGGACTGACAGCGTCCCACACGCGTAGCGCAGGTAAGAAAAAACCTCCGTCCCTCAGCCGAACGGAGGACGAAGGCTCTGGCAACGATTTCTTAACAATAACTGCCGAAGTTTGAACGAGCGGCCCCGCGGTATCGACCAGAGGCCAGTCTTGCAAAAAAAGCACCGTTTCTGCACCGCGCGTTCCATCGGAGGAGCCACGAGTATGGCCGTCATCATGTCCGGCATGGCCCGTCGCTTCCCTTTGGTGTTGTCGATCATCTGTTGCCTGATCCCCGCGCGGACTTCCCTGGCGCACATGCCGGACGTCAGCGATGGAAAAGTGCCGACGCTGGCACCGCTGGTGCGCGAGGTCACGCCCGGCGTCGTCAACATCTCCGGCCAGGGCCGGGGCAAGGAGGACAACCCGCACTACCGCGACCCGGCGTTCCGCCAGTTCTTCGATCTGCCGCCGGAGCTCGAGCGCCAGGGCCAGGCGATCGGATCGGGCGTCATCGTCGACGCGCAACAGGGCTACGTACTCACGGCCAACCACGTGGTTATGCAGGCCTCCACCATCCAGGTCACAACCAAGGATGGCCGGCGTTTCGCTGCCAAGCTCGTCGGGCGTGATCCCGGCACGGACGTTGCCGTGCTGCGCCTGCAAGGCGTGCAAGACCTCAAGGCCATCCCCATAGGCGACAGCGACGGTCTCGAAGTCGGTGACTTCGTGATCGCCGTCGGCAATCCCTTCGGCCTTGGACAGACTGTGACATCGGGCATTGTCAGCGCCCTCGGCCGCACCGGTTTCGGCAAGCAAGGCTACGAGGATTTCATCCAGACCGATGCGGCCATCAATCCGGGGAATTCCGGCGGAGCCTTGGTCAATGTGCGCGGCGAGCTCGTCGGCATCAACACGGCCATGTTTTCGGCCGGAGGCGGGAATGTCGGGATTGGCTTCGCTGTGCCGATCAACATGGCGCGACGGGTCATGGAGCAGATCGTGCAAAATGGCCACGTGCAGCGCGGCCGGATCGGTGTCTCAATCAAGGACCTGATCCCCGCCGTCGCCGCATCGGAGTCGCCGACGTTCACGGAAGGCGCCGTGATCGCGCAAGTCAGCCCCGGATCGTCAGCGGAACAGGGCGGAATCCAGAAAGGTGATATCGTCGTAGCGGCCAATGGCAAGCCGATCCGCAGCGCCGCACAGCTGCGAAACAAGATCGGCCTCACCACGGTTGGCGACCGCCTGCAGCTCACCGTGGAGCGTAAGGGCGTCGCCCATCATGTGTCGGTGCAGGTGGCGCCCGCAAACGACATGACAGGAACGCGAGCGTCCACCGCCGCAGCTCCGTCGAGGCGATCGGCACGCGAGCGGCGAGCCGGATCGTGGAATTAGCTGAGACCAGGCCTTTCAGGTCCTGAATATGTCCCAGTCCTGAAGTGTGTCCCTTCCACCCGCCCGTACGGTATCATGACACCGAAACGACGCGGAGGTTGTTGGTTGTACCAGCCCGACCTAGCGGTATGCCGGCAACGACCACCAAACTATCGCCGGCGCCGGCGAACTCCTCCCGCTTCGCAAGCTCGGTCGCGCGCCTGACCATCTCCTCGTAGCTTTGCACGTTCTCGCAAAGCACGCTGTGTGCGCCCCACAAGAGGCAGAGACGACGGGACACTTCTACGCTCGTCGTGGTGGCCAGGATCGGCACCCTGGGTCGCTTGTGCGCGATCCGTCCGGCTGTTGTCCCGCTTGAGGTGTAGGCGACGATAGCCGCCGCATGGATCGCCGAGGCCAAGTCGGCCGCGGCCGCGGCAACCGCATGCGGCGGCGTCTTTTCCTCGTCCGGCTGGGTCGCCTCGATGATGGAGCGATACATCTTGTGCTGCTCCGTGCTGCGGATGATGCGGTCCATCATTTCAACGGCTTCGCGTGGGTACTGGCCCACGGCCGACTCCGCCGACAACATCACGGCATCCGCGCCGTCGTAGACTGCGGTTGCGACGTCCGAAGCTTCGGCGCGCGTGGGCGCCGGGGCCGCCACCATGGAATCGAGCATCTGCGTGGCAACGATCACCGGTTTGACAGCCAGCCTGCAGGCGCGCACCAGCTCCTTCTGGCGACCGGGCACCTCCTCGTGCGGAATCTCGACCCCGAGATCGCCGCGCGCGACCATGATCGCATCCGACATCTGGATGATGTCATCAATCTGCTCCAGCGCAGCGGGCTTCTCGATCTTCGCCATGAGCCCGGCGCGTTCGCCGATCAGAGCCCGTGCCTCGATCAGGTCCGACGGTTTCTGCACAAATGAGAGAGCCACCCAGTCCACGCCGAGGCGCAAGCCGAATTCCAAATCGACACGGTCCTTTGCCGTGAGCGGCGACAGATCGAGAATCGTTCCGGGCAAATTGACGCCCTTATGGTTCGAGATCGCCCCGCCAACAATCACCTTGGCCTCGATATAATCATTGCCACGGCTAGTCGCGCGAACGCGCACCCTGCCATCGTCGATCAACAGATCATGGCCGGGCGCAATGGCTGCAAAGATTTCCGGATGCGGCAAGGGTATGGCTGAACAGTCGCCTTCCGATCCGGAGCGCACAAAGCGAATGGACTCGCCGGACCGAACGATGATCCTCTTGTCGCGCAAGGTGCCGACGCGGATCTTCGGGCCCTGCAGGTCCATCAGAATGCCGATCGGTTGCTGCATGTCCCGCTCGAGCCCACGGATCGCGGCATGGACGTTTGCATGATCATCATGGGTTCCGTGACTGAAGTTGAGACGGAACGTGTCCACGCCTGCGAGAAACAGCGCCTTAAGCATCTCCGGCGAAGCGCTGGCGGGGCCAACGGTTGCGACGATTTTTGCCCGTCGACGACGACGCATGGCGATCTCCTTGGCATTCGAAATTGCGGCTTTGTGATTCGGAACGGCCCTCCGGCGTGCTTGGTCGAACTGAAGTGGTTACGCGGCTCAAAGCCATCCTAATTGCAACGAGACGTCTTTCATATCAGTCTCGACGTCCGCGACCGCTGCGCCCTACCGTTCCCCCGATCCTCGACAGCTTCGGTGTGGCTTATCTCGTGCGTCGGTCTGGCGCTGCTCGTGCCTCGCCTTGTGGGCGTTCTTCTGGATGAGAGGGAAGGGTGGCTTCGACGAGCTTGCGCGGGCAGGCGAACCGCTGCGCCGCGTTCTTCAGAGACTGGCGCCGCGCCCGCCTGCCCTTCGACTGTTCCCCACGCCCGCCGGGCCTCAACGCCCGGCAGCGCATTGCCTTCCGGCCATTCAAGAAACGCGCGCCCGTGGCCAATACGATGGTGCCGGCATCGAACGACTCCAGTTCGAAGACGCTGAAGCCTGCGTCCCAGACCAACGCTTGGCGCGCGCCAATACGAGCAGACATGCTCGCCCCCGCGGCCACCTCCCAGCGGGCTGTCAGCAGGGACAGCGGGCGGAAGGCCATCGCTT
>DATFWC010000456.1:0-9182 GCA_035259885.1 Xanthobacteraceae bacterium | reverse complement strand
GATCGCAACGCCGGCCTTGATGCGCTCCCACATGTCGGCCGGCGGCTCCACCGGATCCACCATGGCGGACAATTCACCCAGCCGCCGTTCCCAGCCGCGCACGACCTCGGCAAAGGCCGCATCGGCGGTGATGAGCCCCTGCGCCTCGGTGCGCTCGTCCGGGCCGAGCGTGCCAAGCACGTATTCGGCGGCAAGCACTTCCTTGTCCTGGTCGATCGTCACGCTCCGAGGCACTCCCGCAACTCGATCAAGCTGCGCCTGAGCCAAGTCTTGATCGTATTCACCGGCTTATCGAACTTCAGCGCCAGCTGCTCGCGGCTCCAGCCATTGTAGTACGCCAGCAGGACGATGCGACGGCGATCCTCGTCGAGCGCCCCTAGACAGGCGAGCAACCGCTGGAGGTCGTCGGTGAGCTCCCGCCGGGCGAGCGGATCGGGATCATCGCCCGCCACCTCCAGAGTCGCCGGCTCGTCCTCGATCGACAATTCCGCCTTCTTGCGCACGAGGTCGATGGCGCGGTTGCGCGCGATCGCAACCATCCAGGTCATCGGTGATGCCATACGCGAATCGAACTCTCCGGCGCTGCGCCAAATCTTCAGATAAGTGTCCTGCATGACCTCGTCTGACAGATCGGCTCGTCGCAAGATACGCAGCACCACGCCGTACAGTTTCGCGCGGGTTGCGGCGTAAAGTCGCTCGAAAGCCGCCTGGTCGCCCTTGGCGACGGCGGAGAGAAGCCAGACGAGTTCATTCGGCGTCAGCATTAACGCCCCTCCGCCGGTTGTTCATACCGGGCACAACCCTGTTCGCGCCACCGGGGCGACCGTGACAGCAATACGATGCAGCGCGCTTTTGGTTTTGCGTCAGCCGGCGTGGATGGCCTCCCCGGCGGCCCATGTTGTGCAGAACGTCCGGCGAGCGCAAGCCACCCGGCGTTCAACCGCAGTTTCCTGTGGAACACGACGTCGGTGGGTGGATTGCAACGTGCTTCACTTGTCGGCGCGTCACGCATGCAGCGGCCGCGGCGGAAACGCCATTGCGCAAGCGGAGCGCGCGCGCCGGCGTCCCGATCAGCACCCGCGGGCAGACGTCGAACGCGCCGACGTGGTTGGCGAAGCTGGTGCGCGTCAGCCGCGGACGCCCATCAGACCGATCTGGTCGAGTTCGGCCTGCTCGCGGGCGTTCCCCACCGCGCGCTCGCGCTGCTGGTCGCGCTCGTCGAGCAGTTCGACCTTCTTGAGATCCTCGAACGCCTCGCCGAGCGCCGCCTTGGCCTCGTCGAGCTGCACCTTGAGGTCGTCGGCCGAACGCTTGAGGTTCTCGCGCCGTTGCATGGCGGCCTTGGCGTAGGTCGGATAGGCAAAGTGGGCAGGATCGTGAATGCCGGCGCGGTCCTGCTCGGCTTGGATCTCGCGATCGAGATCTGTGGCCATGCGTTCGAACTCGGCGACCATGCCTTCGATCTGCGCCACCTTGCGGCGCTTTTCGTCGACCTGAAACTTTCTCAGGCGAATGAGCGTGTCACGCGACTTCATCGACTCCTACTCCCGAAGCCCCGAGCGAATGCGGATGCCGTTATGCTGGCGGACCTCTTCCGCCGGTGCCTGAGTAGCACCGCCTCCAATGGTGCCACGACAACGTTAGTTTTCGGTTTCCATGTCCGCCAAGATTTGCTCAAGACGTTGATAACCCTCGGTCAGGGTGGCGGTTTCGCCCTTGCCCTGACCCAAAAACTCCTCCAGGGGGCCGTGCAGGGCGATGGCCTCGTCGACCTCAGGGCTGCTGCCCGGCCGATAAGCGCCCAGGCGGATCAGTTCCTCCATGTCGGCGTAGGTGGCCATAACCTGGCGGGCGCGGGTGAGGACCGCCAGGTAGCGCGGGTCGGCGGCCCGCGGCATGGTCCGCGACACGGATTTGAGGATATTGATGGCCGGATAGCGCCCGCGCTCGGCGATGGCCCGCTCCATGACGATATGGCCGTCGAGGATAGCGCGCACCGCGTCGGCGACCGGCTCATTGTGGTCGTCGCCCTCCACCAGGACCGTGAACAGGCCCGTGATGGTGCCCTCCCCGGGCCCTGGCCCCGCCCGTTCGAGCAGGCGCGGCAGCTCGGTGAACACGGTCGGCGTGTAGCCCTTGGCGGTCGGCGGCTCGCCGGCGGACAGCCCGATCTCGCGCTGGGCCATGGCGAACCGGGTCACCGAATCCATCAGCACCAGCACATCCTTGCCCTCGTCGCGGAAGAACTCGGCGATCGCCAGGGTCAGATAAGCGGCCTGGCGCCGCATCAGAGCCGGCTCGTCCGAGGTGGCGACCACCACGACCGAACGGGCGAGGCCGGCGTCGCCAAGGTCCTCCTGGAGGAATTCCTGCACCTCGCGGCCGCGCTCGCCGACCAGGCCGATCACCGATACGTCGGCCGCGACGTTGCGGGCCAGCATCGACAGGAGGACCGACTTGCCGACGCCCGATCCGGAAAAAATGCCCATGCGCTGGCCGCGGCAGCAGGTCATGAAGGTGTTGAGGGCACGCACGCCGAGGTCGAGCGGGGCGCCGACCCGGCGCCGCGTGTGGGCCGCCGGGGGGCTCGCCCGGAACGCAAAGGGTGAGGAGCCGGGCGGCAACGGGCCCTTGCCGTCGATCGGCTCGCCCATGGCGTTGACCACCCGCCCGAGCCAGCCCGCCGACGGCCGTACCGCGCCCGCCACCGCGCTGACCAGCGCCCGGCAGCCGCGCCGCACCCCTTCGAGCGGGGCGAACGGCATGAGCAGCGCATGCGCGCCGGAGAACCCGACCACCTCGCACCGAATGGCACGGCCGCCGCCGGTCTCGATCAGCACCCGCGCCCCCATCGACATGGCATGGATCGGGCCGGCCACCTCGATCATGAGGCCGCGCACCCCCACCACCCGGCCATAGATCTCGACGCCGTCGAGCCCGGCGATCTGCTCAGCCAGAGCTTTCATTAACCCTCCTAAATCCTTGCAAGGCTGAAGCGGCCTTAACCGGGCGTTTACCCGCTTCGTTAAAGATATCGTCAGAGCTAAGGGGCAACTGGGCTCGTCCAGCCAGAAGGGAGGGGCGAGTTGAGGGAATCGGTTGAGGCTGATTCTTAATGCTGAACATGAGCGGGAATTGGGACAGAAAGCCAGTCTCCGGCAAGATATTACGGCGGTTCCTAAGGGTTCGCCCAGACAATGCTTGCTCGCGGGAATCAGGTTCTGTTAACCATTCCTTCTTAGTGTTCGAATCGGTTTGTTCCAAGGCGTTTTCTTGCGCCCGCAGTTGCGGCGCGCCGATCTAAGCCCGAGGCGGCGAGGAAGGGGATTGGCATGCGCGTTTTGCTGATCGAGGACGATAGCGCGACAGCGCAGTCGATTGAGCTGATGCTCAAGTCCGAAAGCTTCAACGTCTATACGACGGATCTCGGCGAGGAAGGCGTCGACCTCGGGAAACTCTACGACTACGACATAATCCTGCTCGACCTCAACCTGCCCGATATGTCGGGTTTCGAGGTACTGCGCTCCCTCCGCGTCTCCAAGGTCAAGACACCGATCCTCATCCTGTCGGGCCTCGCCGGCATCGAGGATAAGGTCAAGGGCCTCGGTTTCGGCGCCGACGACTACATGACCAAGCCGTTTCACAAGGACGAGCTGGTGGCGCGCATCCACGCCATCGTGCGGCGCTCCAAGGGTCATGCCCAGTCGGTCATCCAGACCGGCGACCTGGTGGTCAACCTCGACACCAAGACGGTGGAAGTCAACGGCGCCCGCGTGCACCTGACCGGCAAGGAATACCAGATGCTGGAGCTCCTGTCCCTGCGCAAGGGCACCACGCTGACCAAGGAGATGTTCCTCAACCACCTCTATGGTGGCATGGACGAGCCCGAGCTCAAGATTATCGACGTGTTCATCTGCAAGCTGCGCAAGAAGCTGGCGAATGCGTCAAACGGCAAAAACTACATCGAGACCGTGTGGGGCCGCGGCTACGTGCTGCGCGAGCCGAGCGACGACGAGGCCCGCATCCCGGCCTGACGGCCGCATCGACGAATTGGTAAAAAACCCCGCCGCGAGGCGGGGTTTGGTTTCTGCGATCATTTCCCGTCGTGGAAAATGATGCCGGCGGTGTGGCGCTGGCCCGAGCGTAGCCGGCTGACGCCGTGGCGCATGGTGACCCGATAGACGCCGCGCGTGCCCTGCACCGGCCGGTGGTGCACTGGAAAGATCACGCCCTCGCCCTGCCGGAGCGGCACCACCTCGGCGCGCGACTGCATGCGCGGCCGCTGCTCGGTAAGGACGAATTCGCCGCCGGAAAAATCGGTGCCCGGCCGCGACAGCAGGAACGCGACCTGCAGCGGGAACACGTGCTCGCCGTAGACGTCCTGGTGCAGGCAATTGTAGTCGCCTGCCCCGTACTGCAGGAGCAGCGGCGTCGGCCGCGTCTGGCCGGCGGCGTGGCAGCGCGCCAGATAGGCGGCGTGGTCGTCCGGGAAGCGCGGCGCAAGGCCGAGCGCCTCGTTCCAGCGGTTGGCGACCGCGGCCAGCGGCGGATAGAGCGCCGTGCGCAGGCCCAGGACCGTGTCGGGCAGCGGATAGGCGAAATACTTGTATTCGCCGCGGCCGAAGCCGTGCCGGGCCATGACGATGCGGCTGCGGAACGGCGCATCCGACGCATACAGGCCGGCCAGCGCCACCGCTTCCTCCGGCGTCAGCAAGGCTCCGGTGGTGGCGCAGCCATGGGCGTTGAGCTGCGCCGCCAGGTCGGCCCAATCGAGGCGGGCGACGCGCCCCGCCAGGGTATCTTTCGTGTCGGCGCGGGGGCGCCGGGCCGGCATGCCACCGTTCATGATGCCGCCTCCCTTTGCAACAGTGCCTCCTTGCGCGCAACGCCCCAGCGGTAGCCCGATGACGAACCGTCGCGACGCACCACGCGATGGCAGGGGATCGCCACCGCGATGACATTCGATGCGCAGGCCTGTGCCACGGCGCGCGCCGCCCGTGGCCGGCCGATGCGCCGGGCGATCTCGGCATAGCTTGCCGTCGCGCCGGCGGGAATCGCGCGGATGGCGCGCCACACGCGCTGCTGGAAGGCAGTGCCGCGAATGTCGAGCGGCAGGTCGCGGCCGTGCGCCGGCGCCTCGATCAGGCCGACCACCTGCGCCACCAACTGCTCGAATTTTGCATCGCCGCCGACCAAGCGCGCTTGCGGGAAGCGAGCCTCCAGAGCGCGGACGAGTGCCTCTGGATCGTCGCCGAACTCGATGGCGCAGACGCCCTTCTCGGTTGCCGCCACCAGGATGGCGCCGAGCGAGCACTCGCCCACGGCGAAGCGGATCAGGTTGTCGCCGCCGCCAGCGCGGAACTCGCTCGGCGTCATGCCGAGCAGATCGGACGACGCCGCATAGAATCGGCCGCTGGAGTTGAAGCCAGCACCATAGATCGCCTCGGTCACGCTGCCGCGGCTGGCGAGTGCATCGCGCACGCGCCGCCCGCGATGGGCGCCGGCATAGGCCTTGGGCGTGACACCGGTCGTGGCCTTGAACAGTCGGTGGAAATGGAAGCGGCTCAGGCCGGCCGCCTTGGCCAGCGTCGCGAGGCTGGGGTGCTCTTCCGCCTCCTCGATCATGCGGCACGCCTGCGCCACCGCTGCCGCCTGCCGCGCATCGGGCGCAAGCTCGTTCGGCCGGCAGCGCTTGCACGCGCGAAAGCCGGCGCGCTCGGCTTCGGCACAGGAGGCGTGGAATTGCACGTTCTCGCGGCGCGGCAGCCGCCCCGCGCACGACGGCCGGCAATATACGCCGGTCGTCCGCACAGCATAATAGAACGCGCCGTCGGCGGAACGGTCGCGTCGCTGCACGGCCTGCCAGCGCGCATCGTCGTCGCGGACCGGCCGGGATCGCGGCTGGTTTGCGCTCATCGTCGAGGACACCATCTCTTTGCTCCATCGGGTTGCGGACGGATCCTGCTTCCGTCTCGTCACGGACAATCTAGGGCGCGCTGCGGCGCAAGCACTCCGCTCCTTGCTGTCAAATCCAGGATGGCTGCGCCACCCGAAACCTGCCCGCCCCGCCGGCATTTCGCCGCCGCGCGAAGCCGGCGCACATTCCACCGCAACAACCGGAGTGTGGCGCGTGTCATCGGTCCCCAAGTCATCCGCGGGGACGAAAGGGATGCAACGCGGAGCGCAACAATGATCACGTCGCATGACGGAATGCTGCTGGGCCATCAGGCGGAAAACCACGCACGCCGGCCGCCCGCTGCCTTGCCGCAACATAGAACGGCCGATCCGGCCATTCTCTACTTCGGAACGCCGGTGGTGCTGATCAGCAGCGTCAACGAGGACGGCTCGTACAACCTGGCGCCGATGTCCTCAGCCTGGTGGCTCGGCCGACATTGCATGCTCGGGCTCGCCGCGGTCTCGCAGACCCCGCAGAACCTGATCCGCACGCGCGAATGCGTTCTCAACCTGCCATCAGACACGATGGTGGCGGCGGTGAACCGCCTGGCGCGCACAACCGGTTCGGATCCGGTGCCGGAAATCAAAGTGCGGCGCGGCTATCGTCACGTGCGCGACAAGTTCGGTCTCGCAGGGCTCACGCCGATCCCGTCCAAGGCCGTGGCGGCACCGCGCGTCCAGGAATGCCCGGTGCAGCTCGAGGCCGGGGTCGAGTCGGTGCATCCGCTGGCCGAGCACGATCCGCGCCAGCGCGGACGCGCGCTGGCGATCGACGTCAGGATCGTGCGCGTGCATCTGGCGGGATCAATCCTGATGGACGGCGATCCCGACCGGATCGATCCCGACAAATGGCGGCCGCTCATCATGAGCTTTCAGCAATTCTACGGCCTTGCGCCGGACCGGCTGCATTCTTCGGAGCTGGCAAAAATCCCGGAATCGGCATACCGGCTCTGATGGCGAGGAGACGGATGCAACTGCATTCGCCGCGGAGCTGCTATTTGCCCTGGCGCGCGCCCGTTGACGAGCCCGCGCGCCGCCGCGCATCATGGTGTCCCGCCGAAAACCCTCGCCACCACAGATCAGGATTCCATGTCCCCGCTCAACGCCGACGAAGAAGCCGCCTCGCTGCGCAGCATGGCGGGCGCGCCCGTTTTCATGAACCTGCACGAGATCGTCGCCAAGGCCCGGCAGAATCTCAATCAGAACGACTGGGACTACATCGTCGGCGGGACCGAAAGCGAGACGACCTTGCGGCGCAATCGGCTCGCCCTCGATACGGTCGCGTTCCGGCCCCGCGTACTACGCGACGTCAGCGCCGTCGACGCATCGACCACGGCATTCGGACGCAAGCTGCGGCTCCCCGTCCTGCTGGCGCCGGTGGGCTCGCTCGAAAGCTTTCACACGGCGGGCGCGGAATCCGTCGTGCGGGCTGCGCGCGAATTCGGCGTCATCCACATGCTGAGCTCGGCCTGCGAGCCGGGGCTCGAGGACGTGGCCAAGGTGGCGCGCGAGGCCGTGCGCATCTACCAGCTCTATGTGCGCGGGGACGCCGCCTTCGTGGACGACCACGTCGAGCGCGCCATCGCCAACGGCTATGCGGCGTTCTGCCTGACAGTCGACACCGCTCACTATAGCCGGCGCGAGCGCGACGTCGCCAAACGCTTCGTCACGCTGGGCCGACGGCGGGCCACCGGCCGAACATTCCAGGCAGCGCTCGACTGGCACACGGTCAAACGCATCAAGAGCAAGTTCGACATCCCGCTCGCCCTCAAGGGCATCGGCACGGCGGAAGACGCCCGCATCGCGGTCGAGCACGGGGTCGAGTGGATCTATGTGTCCAATCACGGCGGCCGCCAGCTCGATCACGGCCGCGGCTCCATGGATGTGCTCCCCGAGATCGTTGAGGCGGCCGGCGGCCACGCGAAAATCATCGTGGACGGCGCCTTCTGCCGCGGCACCGACATCGTGAAGGCGATCGCGGCCGGCGCCCACCTGATCGGGCTCGGGCGCATGCAGTGCTACGGGCTGGCGGCCGGCGGCCAAGCCGGCGTGGTGCGCATGCTGGAGCTGATGGAGGACGAGGTGCAGCGCTGTCTTGGCCTGCTCGGCGTCACGAATCTCGGCGAGCTCGACCGCAACTACCTGCACCCGGCACCGGCGACCACGCCGCCGCACGTGCTCAGCGCGTTTCCGCTGCTGCGGATCGAGGACTATCGGTACTGATGCAAATCAGACCGCAAACTCGTTTGCCTTGTCGGTGCGGCCTGCCGTTTCCAGGTCGCCACGACATGGCTCGCGGCCGCGCTCCCTCCCGTATTTCACAGCAACAGATTGCATGAACGCAGCGGCGACCCGCGTCATCTAATGAAGCGACTGCCCATTGGCGCTGACATGTCCGCTTCTGTGGTAGATTGCGGACCACGCCTTTCTGCTGCCTCTGACGGATGCGGACAGCCATGACTCTCTCAAACAAACAGCAGCTGCAGATCAAGCACTTGCTGATCGAGAACCCCAAGATCACCGTCGAGGAAATCAAGGCCAAGCTCGGGCGGGATGGCGCCGCACTCACCTCGGCCTCGATCGCCGAGTTGCGCGCCGACGTGCAGCACTGCCGGCGCCTGCTCGAGGAGGAAGGGTTGCTGTCGCCGGCCAAGAAACCGCCGGGCCGTACCGGATCAGTAGACGGGAAGCAATCGCCCGAAGCGAAGGGTGCCAACGCGCAATCCATCGCCCGACCTCGCGCGAGTGGACTGCAGGCGCGGATCAAGAACTTGCTCAACGAGAACCCGGACATCGGCGTGGACCAGATCAGGGCCCAGCTCGGGCGCGACAGCGCTTTCGTTTCGCCGGAATCGATCGCCGAGCTGCGTGCCGACGTCATGCATTGCCGACGCCTGCTCAAGGAGCAAGGCTTGGTGTCTCCGGCCAAGAAATCGAAGGAGCGTCCCGGATCGGAGCAATCCATCGCCCGACCTCGCCCGACTGGACTGCAGGCGCGGATCAAGAACTTGCTCAACGAGAACCCGGACATCGGCGTGGACCAGATCAGGGCCCAGCTCGGGCGCGACGGCGCTTTCGTTTCGCCGGAGTCGATCGCCGGGCTGCGTGCCGACGTCATGCACTGCCGACGCCTGCTCAAGGAGCAAGGCCTACTGCCGCCCGTCAAGAAATGAGCGGCGGCCGGCGCGCGGCAGCGCGCAAGGCCCTGGCTTGCCAGCGGGCTTCCG
>DATFWC010000455.1:0-8415 GCA_035259885.1 Xanthobacteraceae bacterium | reverse complement strand
GTCACCTCGCTGATCCCGCGCGAAGAATTCGTCGCCGTGACGCCGAACACCATCAATTTCGAGAAGCAGCCGGTGCTGAAGGAAAAATTCATCGAGCTGTTCTCGCTGTCGTCCGGCCCCAACAACGCCGGCGAGCGGCTCGCCGAGTTCCTGTGCTGCCTGCCAAAAGTGCAGGCGCCGGCCAACCTGACCTACGAGAACGTGTTCCGCGTCGCCATCGTGCAGTTCATGGACCGCTTCAATTTCTGCGTCGGCGGCGTGAAGCGCTCGTGCATACACTTCGTCACGCCGGCCGGCCAGATCATCCCGTTCGACACCTACAACTTGTTATACCGCGACGGCCGCATCGACGCGATCCGCGCCCGCATGAAGGCGGAGGCAGCCGCGCTGTGAAAATACTCGCCGTCTTCATGATCGGGACAACCACGGCGGCGCGAGTCGTGCGATGAGCGAGCAGCAGCGCCGGCCTGTCTCCGCCCTCAACGTCGTGATGATCGTGGTCGGTGCGCTGCTGTTGCTGCCCGGCCTGTGCGCCCTCTTCTTCGTGGCGCAAACGATCGCAACCGAAGATGTCGTCCGCCTGGCCACGCGCGATCCCTATTTCCAGATCGTCTTGGTCGTGTGGGCCATCTGTCTTGCCATCACGCTCGTCGGCGTCCTGCTCATCCGGTACGCCATGCGGCGCCATCGCCGGCAGGGGCTTGAGTCATGAGCGATCCGGGGCATCAACCATCCGCAACGGGCACGCCGCCCGCGCGGCCAAGCCCGGCCGTGACGGCCCTCTTGATCGTGGGCGGCATCATTCTGCTGCTGCCCGGCCTGTGCTCACTGTTCTTCATTCTCGCGCTGCTCGGCGAGGATTTCCGCTCGCTCGTCGAGCCGAGCCTGATCGCCCTGTGGGTCGTCTGCTTTGCCGTGTCGGTGGGTGGCATCCTGCTCATCCGCCGCACCGTCAGACGTCGCCGGGAGATCGCGCAGGGCGGCGCATGAAGCACGAGTCGGCCTGTTGAGACAATCGAGTCGGCCATGAGCGATCCGAACCAACGCCGCCAGGATGAAACGTCCGACGGAAGACCGCCGCCGTCGCCGCGCGGGCTTGGGTGGGTGGCGGTCCTGCTCACGGTGCTGGGCGTCGTGCTTCTGCTTCCGGGCGTCTGTTCGGTCCTGTTCATCTATGTCGGGTTGGTGACCCCGGTGGCAATGATCGGCCTGGCCGTCTCTGCAGGCGGCGTCTGGCTGATCGCGTATGCCCTCAGGGACGCGTCATCGGCGCAACGTGCCGCCGTCGTCGTGGCCGTGGTGCTGTTTCTGGCTGTCGTCATCGGCGTGGTGGCGTTCGAGTTTCGTAACTGAGCATCGCAGCGAATTTCTGTGACCGGTGCGCGGATGATCGGGAGCGCAGTCTCGAACCAGGCCAGGTGATGCCCCACGACTCGCGACCGAACGAAGTGCATCGTGGCGCGCCGGTGCGCGGCGCCGCCACCGGATGCCTTGTGGCCGCCAGCGTTGCGGTGGGGCTTCTCCTGTTGTTGCCGGGCCTGTGCACGTTGGTCGTGGCGGCCAACGCCGGACTCGGGCCAAGCATCTGGGTTATCGCCATCGTGGCGATCATTGCCGGACTCGCCTTGCTGGTGGGTGCCCTGAGGATCATGTTTGCACCAAGACAGCTACATGGAGGCGGGCCGCCGGTTGCGGGTTCGCCCGCCGCGGGTTCGCCTGACGCGGGTTCGCCCGCCGCGACCGCCCGTCCGCCGGTGCCTGGCGCGGCCGGCCCCGCGCCCGAACGAACGCCGCCGCAGCCGCAGGATGTGCGCGACATTGGCGGCGGACTCATCCTGTTCGGGCTCGTGCTCCTGCTGATCCTTGCTCTCCTGGTCATGCAACTGGGATGATCCGGTCGCGCGTTGCGCGGCGTCGCTGTCGTCACCTGGACGAAGCCGGCCGGCGAACAACCCCCATTGCCATCGCGCGTTCCGTATCTATATTCCGCGGCGAATCGACCGCCGGGCGGCCGAATCATCGGAAATCCCCCGCATGTTGTTGCGCAACGTGGCGATCATCGCCCATGTCGACCATGGCAAGACCACCCTGGTGGATCGCCTGCTGCAGCAGTCGGGCGCGTTCCGCGAGAACCAGCGGGTGCAGGAGCGTGCACTCGATTCCAACGACCTCGAGCGCGAGCGCGGCATCACCATCCTGGCCAAGGTCACCTCGCTGACCTGGCAGGACACGCGCATCAACATCGTCGATACGCCCGGCCACGCCGATTTCGGCGGCGAGGTCGAGCGCATCCTCAACATGGTGGACGGCGCCATCGTGCTGGTGGACGCCGCGGAAGGCCCGATGCCGCAGACCAAGTTCGTGGTCGGCAAGGCGCTCAAGGTCGGCCTGAAGCCCATCGTCGCCATCAACAAGGTCGACCGCGCGGACGCGCGGCCGACCGCCGTGGTCAACGAGGTGTTCGACCTGTTCGCCGCCCTCGACGCCAACGAGGAGCAGCTCGATTTTCCCATCCTGTACGGCTCCGCCAAGCAGGGCTGGATGGCGGCCAGCGCCGATGGCCCGAAAAATTCCATGGCGCCGCTGTTCGACCTCGTGCTCCGGCACGTGGCGCCGCCGGCGGTGGAGGACGGGCCGTTCCGCATGCTCGGAACCATTCTCGAGGCGAACCCCTATCTTGGCCGCATCGTCACCGGCCGCATCACGTCGGGTGCGGTGAGGCCGAACCAGGCGGTCAAGGTTTTGGATCGCGACGGCAATCTGATCGAGCAGGGTCGCGTGACGAAGCTGCTGGCGTTCCGCGGGCTCGAGCGCACCGGCGTCGACGAGGCCGAGGCGGGCGACATCGTCGCAGTGGCCGGCCTGCCGGAAGCAACCGTGTCGCACACCATCTGTGCGCCTGACGTTACGGCACCGCTGCCGGCGCAGCCGATCGATCCGCCCACGCTGGCCATGACGTTTCGCATCAACGATTCGCCGCTCGCCGGCACCGAAGGCGACAAGGTGCAGAGCCGGGTCATTCGCGAGCGCCTGCTGCGCGAGGCGGAAGGCAACGTGGCGCTGAAGATCACCGAGTCGGCCGAGAAGGACGCCATGGAGGTCGCCGGACGCGGCGAGCTGCAGCTCGGTATCCTGATCGAGACCATGCGGCGCGAAGGATTCGAGCTGTCGGTGTCGCGGCCAAAAGTCCTGTTCAACCGCGACGCATCCGGACAGCTGCTCGAGCCGATCGAGGAGGTCGTCATCGACGTCGACGACGGGCATTCCGGGATCGTGGTGCAGAAGCTGTCGGAGCGCAAAGCCGAGCTGGTCGAGATGCGTCCCTCCGGCGGCGGGCGCGTGCGGCTGGTGTTCTACGCGCCGACACGCGGCCTGATCGGCTACCAGGGCGAGCTGTTGACCGACACCCGCGGCACCGCCGTGATGAACCGCCTGTTTCACGGCTACGGTCCGCACAAGGGCGACATTCCCGGGCGCCGCAACGGCGTGCTGATCTCCAACGATGCCGGAGTCGCCGTGGCCTACGCGCTGTGGAACCTGGAAGACCGCGGCCCGATGATGATCGAGCCCGGCTGGAAGGTCTATCGCGGCATGATCGTCGGCGAGCACACGCGCGACAACGACCTCGAGGTCAACGTGCTCAAGGGCAAGAAGCTCACCAACATCCGCACGCATTCGAAGGACGAAGCCGTGCGACTCACGCCGCCGATTCAGATGACGCTGGAAAAGGCGCTCGCCTATATCGCCGACGACGAGTTCGTGGAGGTGACGCCGAACTCGATTCGCTTGCGCAAGAAACTGCTCGACCCGCACGAGCGCAAGCGCGACGAGCGCAAGAAGGAAACTGAGCGGGTATGACGGTTTCGTGGCCTTCGCGGGACAGGTGAAAATACCGTTGCATCTCTGCCACGCCTGAGCGACAACGTTAACTGTCCATTAACTAGGGACTTGAACGAGCCCCGCAGGGTTGCTTCAATCGCCGCATGAGTACCACCCTGATCGAGATTCGCCGTGCCAAACCGGTCGATGCCGTGTCGGTGGCAGAAACCCATGATGAGGCATGGCGAAATGCTTATCGGGGTATCATCCCGGGCTCAGAGCTGGAAAAGCTGATCAGCCGACGCGGTCCGGCATGGTGGGAAAGCGCCATTCGCAAGGGCAGCCGCATCGCGCTGCTCGCTTTCGGCGACCGTATCGCCGGCTACGCGAATTACGGGCGCAATCGTGCGCGCAGCCTGTTTTATGACGGAGAAATCTACGAAATTTATCTGCGGCCGGAGTTTCAGGGGCTGGGCTTCGGCCGCCGCCTTTTCACCGCGGCGCGGCGCGACCTCGCCCAGAGCGGGCTGAAGAGCCTGGTGATCTGGGCGCTGTCGGACAACGAGCCGGCGGTCGAGTTCTACCGTGCGCTGGGGGGCCGCGCGGTGGCGCGCTCGTCGGAAAAGTTCGGCAGCCGGACGCTTGACAAGGTCGCCTTCGCCTGGCGCGCCTGAGGCGCTAGCGACCAAACCGAATCACCGGGGCCCGCACGGGCCCTTTTTTGTTACAGCATGTCAGGTTTCGTTACCGCATCATCTCGAATTGCATCGCCAGACAAACGCAGCCAAGCCACTTGCTCCACCTCTCTTCAGCCGGGGAGAGAGCCTGTCCCGGACTTGATCCGGGATCGACTTGCGAGCGAAGCGGAGCAAGTCGGGTGAGGAGGTAAGGGCTTATCGAAAATCATTTCCCCTCACCGCAACCCTCTCCCCGCTGGGAGAGGGAGCGCGCCGAGTTTGTCGCGACGCTTGGCCGAGAGCTCACACGTCGGGCGCGGGCAATCCGGCAATGGCGCAGGCCGCCTTGAGCGTGTTCGCCATCAGGCACGCGATCGTCATCGGTCCGACGCCGCCCGGTACCGGCGTGAGCGCGCCGGCCGCCTCCTTGACCTCGGCAAAGGCGACGTCGCCGACGATGCGCGACTTGCCGCCGCCGGCCGCCACGCGATTGATGCCGACGTCGATCACGGTGGCGCCGGGCCTGATCCAGTCGCGCTTTACCATCTCTGGGCGGCCGGTTGCGGCGAACACGAGATCGTGGCGCCGGCTCAGGCCCGGCAAGTCGCGCGTGCGCGAATGGGCCACCGTCACGGTCGCGTTCTCGCCGAGCAGAAGCTGCGCCAGCGGCTTTCCCACGATGTTGGAGCGGCCGATCACCAGCGCGTCGAGCCCGGCGAGCGACGCGTGCACCGTCCTGGCCAGGCGGATGCAGCCGAGCGGCGTGCACGGCACGAGCGCCGGCAGGCCGATGGCGAGATTTCCGGCGTTCACCGGATGGAAGCCGTCGACGTCCTTGGCCGGATCGATCGTAGCGATCACCTTGTGCGGATCGATCTGCGGCGGCAGCGGCAGCTGCACCAGGATGCCGTGGACGGAGCGGTCGGCATTGAGCGCACGCACCACGTCCAGGAGTTCGGCCTCGCTGATCTCGGCCGCCAGCGCATGCATGGACGAGCGCATGCCGGCGGCCAGCGTGCGGGTCGATTTGCTGCGCACGTAGATCTCGCTCGCCGGGTTGTTGCCGACGAGAACGACCGCGAGTCCGGGCTTGAGGCCGTGCGTCGCCTCCAGCCGCTTCACCTCGGCGGCGACGCGGGCGAACAGGTCGTCGGCGAGCGCCTTGCCGTCGATGATGCGGGCCGTCATGACGCGCTCCTCAGGCGGCGATCGAGCTGCGCCGCCAGCGCTGCGCCGTCGCCGGCGATCTTGACCTGCTTGATCCGCGCCGTGGCGCCCGCCGTCAGGCTGACGTTGCGCCGCGCGATGTCGAGCGCCTGCGCCATCAGGGCGAGCAGCGCCGCATTGGCGGCGCCCTCGCTCGGCGCCGCGCGCACGCGCGCCTTCACGACGCTGCGGCCGTCCGCCAGGCGCGCGATGCCGTCGATCGCGTCGCGCCCGCCCTTCGGCGTCAGGCGGACCGTGACCACCACGCCGTCCGCCACCATGGTCCAGGGCGGCGCATCCGCCATGACGTCAGAACACGGAGGGATAGACGTAGAGCTCGATCACCCGCTGAATGAAAATGATGATCAAGATCAGGATCACGGGCGAGATATCGATGCCGCCCAGGTTGGGCAGCACGTTGCGGATCGGCCGCAAGGCCGGCTCGGTAATTTGGTACAGGAACGTGGCGATGGTCGAGACCACGGCGTTCCGCGTGTTCACCACATTGAACGCGATCAGCCACGACAGGATCGCGGCGGCGATGAGCAGCCAGATATAGAGCTGCAGGGCGATCAGAATGACGTCGAGCAGGGCGCGCATGCGGAGGGGTTTTGTGCTGGCAAAAAGAGGCACAGATGTAGCGGGATGGCGCGCCCGGAACAAGCCGGGCGGCACCGCCTCCACAATCTTGACACCCTGCGGAGCGGCGGCCTACATCACGGCCGTTTCGATGGGGCCGTAGCTCAGTTGGGAGAGCGCCGCAATCGCACTGCGGAGGTCAGGGGTTCAAATCCCCTCGGCTCCACCAGCCTTCGCCCTTCGGGCTGCGGCTGGCAAGCCAGCCCCAACCCCCGTCCGGCTTCCGCCGGCAAGCCGTCTGAACGGCGAAGGCCGCGCCAAGCCCCATGACCGAGCCCCCGTCCGCCTCGTTGCTGCGCGAGCGGCTGTTCGTCCAGTTCTGGGTGGCGCGCTTTTCCACCACCATCGCGATGTTCATGCAGGCGGTGGCGGTCGGCTGGCAGATGTACGACCTGACCGGCAGGCCCCTCGATCTCGGCCTGGTCGGGCTGGTGCAGTTCATCCCGTCGTTCCTGCTGGTGCTGGTGGCGGGCCACTTTGCCGACCGCCACGATCGGCGGCGCATCATCTCGGCCGCGCAGGCGGTGGCCGGCCTCGCCTCCGCCCTGCTGACCATCGGTACGGCCAGCGGGTTGATGACGCGGGAATGGATCCTCGGCACCGTGTTCGTCGTCGGCGTGGCGCGCGCCTTCGAGCAGCCGACCGTCGCGTCGCTGCTTCCCGCGCTGGTTCCGCCGCGGCTGCTGCCGCGCGCCGTCGCGGCGTCCTCGGCCGCCGGACAGATGGGGATGATCGTGGGCCCGGCGATCGGCGGCCTCGTCTATGCCGTGAGCCCGATCCTGGTCTACGGCCTGTGCTGTTCGCTGTTCCTCGTGGCCAGCATCCTGATGTTCTTCCTGCGCACGGGCGCGCACCAGGTCAGGCGCGAGCCGGTCACGCTGGCGCATCTGTTCGCCGGCATCGGCTTCATCCGCAGCAATCCGGTCGTGCTGGGCGCCATGGTGCTGGATCTCTTCGCCGTGCTGCTGGGCGGCGCCACCGCACTGCTGCCGATCTTCGCCCGCGATATCCTGCAGACCGGTCCGTGGGGCCTCGGCGTGCTGCGGGCGGCGCCCGCCATCGGGGCGCTAGCGGTCTCGGTGCTGATGACGCAATTTCCGCCGCGGCAACGGGTCGGCGGCGTGATCTTCGCCGCCGTCACCGGCTTCGGCTTCGCCATCCTGGCGTTTGCCTCGTCGACCTCGTTCGTCCTCTCGGCCCTATCCCTTGTGGTCCTCGGCGGCACCGACATGGTCAGCGTGGTTGCGCGCCAGACGCTGATTCAATTGCATACGCCCGATGCCATGCGCGGACGCGTGAACGCCGTCAGCTCGATGTTCGTCGTGGCCTCCAATCAGCTGGGCGACTTTCGTGCCGGCGCCATGGCGGCGTGGTTGGGCGCCGTGCCGGCGGTGCTGATCGGCGGCCTGGGCACGCTCGTCGTGGTGCTTGCCTGCTGGCGCATGTTCCCGGCGCTGGCGCGCGTCGATCGCTTCGAGCCTGCCGATACGGGCGTGGCCAAGACGGCGTGATCGCTATCGTTGCCGGCCGCGACAAGAAAAAGGCCGCCCGCTGGCGCGGGCGGCCCTGTTGGTTCGAGATCAAGCAGGTCTAGTCGATGACTTCGACGATCCGGTGCTCGCCCGGATCGACCAGGACCACATCATTGTCCTTGATGCAGAACTGGTACGCCTGGATTTGCGGAACCTCGCGCACGACTTCCTCCGGGAACGGGTTCAGCCGGATGCTGCGCGACACTTCGGTGCCGACCGAGAGTTGGACGTCAGTGCAGCGCGGCGCCGCCTGTTCCTTGATCACGGTCTCGCGAATCAACCGGCGCTTCTCCGGCGCCAGCTGGAGTTTTGACGACGTGTTCTGGCGCACCGATGTCGAGGTGCCGGTCGTCGCCCGGCCGGACCGCGGGATCACGCTGATCACCTTGTGGGTGCTCGGCTCGATGATCACGATCTCGTCGCGCACCACGGTGAACTTCTTGCCGCGGAACTCCGGATTGATCCGCACGATGTCGGGCGGCACGTCAACGACCCGCACCGAGCGCGGAAGCGAGCTGCCGACCGAGACATCGACGTTCACG
>DATFWC010000454.1:0-2856 GCA_035259885.1 Xanthobacteraceae bacterium | reverse complement strand
CCGCCTGTGGTCGGCCGCCGTTCTCGAACAGGGCGAATTTGAGCGCCTGCTTGCGGTCGACGAAGAGCCCGCCGCACAGGCGTTGCTGATCCTGGACCACCCAGTTGCCGTGGCTGTCGCGGCCGATGAAGAACAGCGGCGCCTTGGCGCGTAATGGCGAAGGAGGCTCCGATCTGCCCATGACACATCTCCTTTGTGCGCTTGCTGTGGGTGCATCTGGTTGGGGCTGAAGTCGGACAACGGACTAACGCACGACCGGCAGGTCGTCGGCGCTCAGGCGAAATTGTCGCAGCACGCCACGATGCCGCCCGCCGGCCGCACCCGGGGGGCCGGCGATCGCAGCTCGCGTTCGGCGGCGCGCCCTCGCGCCTCCATGAACGCGTTGAGGAGCGCCAGAGCGAGAATTTCATGGCTGGCGTTCGCCGTATCATCGACGCACGCGGGCAGATTGGGCTGGCTCGACAGCGAGCAATGCCACTCGCCATCCTCGTAGAGGAGGCGACGGAGCCGCCATCCCGGCAGCTCGAGTTCGATCAGGGCGAGCGCGGCGTCGGTCCAGGCGCCGGCTTCGATCAAACGGGCAATGCGTGGGTTCTCGGCAGTCTTTGCCGACGAGCCGCAGGCGCGAGCATTCTCGACCAACTCGGTCATGAGCTCGCGCGTCAGCGCCGGGGCAAGGCGGAGCTGGGCGGCCAGGCGGTCGAAAGGGTCCTCGTGTTTTCGAAGGAGCAGCATGGCACCCTCCGGAATAATGCGGCCTCCGCGGCCGCATCCCTAAGATGGCCAGAACGCCATAAAGAAACGAGACGGATGGCGCCGCTGCCGCATAGGGATTTCATAAAGCGCTCCGGCAATTCGAGAACGTGCAGTCGCTTGACCGCTCGCCAGGTCGAACATCCCTTATTTTCATAGAAAACGCAGGCACGGCATCCTTATGAGATTCCTATAAAGGCCTTTTCCATTCCATCTCGAAAACCTATGCGGCGGGTGGCACGTATTGCCTTCGCGGGGAACATATGCGGCCGCTGGCACGTATGCGTTTCTCGGGAGAACGCCTCGGCGGAGAACGCGCAAGCGTTTCGGTCTGTGCGATCCTGTGACCGTCAGGCCCGCCTGCAGTCGCGCACCTTTGGAGCTTTCCCATGTTGGATGTGGTCTTGCTGGCCCTCGGGCTCGGCTTCTTCGCACTGTCCGTAGGCTACGCCTACGCCTGCGATCGGCTCTGAAGGAGGCCGCCATGATCTTTGACTATTCGCTCGCCGCCCTCGTGACCGTCGGGCTGATGATTTACCTCGTCTACGCTCTGCTCCGGCCTGAGCATCTCTAAAGAAGGCGCACCACCATGACCGTCATCGGCTGGTTTCAAATCCTGCTCTTTTGCGCCCTCGTGGTCGCGCTCGTGCTGCCGCTCGGCGCTTATATGACGCACGTGTTCAACGGTGAGCGCACCTGGCTGACGCCGGTGCTGCGGCCCGTCGAGATCGCGCTGTACCGGATCGGCGGTGTTGACGAAACGCGCGAGCAGCATTGGCTGACCTATACGGTCGCCATGCTGCTGTTCCACGTCGGCGGTTTCCTCATCCTGTATGCCCTGATGCGCTTCCAGGCGGCACTGCCGTTCAATCCCGCCGAACAGTCGGCGGTAGCGCCGGATCTGTCGTTCAACACCGCGGTGAGCTTCATCACCAATACCAACTGGCAGAACTATGGCGGCGAAAGCACGATGTCCTATCTCGTGCAGATGCTCGGCCTCACGCACCAGAACTTCCTGTCTGGCGCCACCGGCATTGTGCTGGCGGTGGCGCTGATCCGCGGCTTCGCCCGCGCCTCGATGCAGACGATCGGCAATTTCTGGGTCGATATCACCCGCTGCACCCTCTACATCCTGCTGCCGATCTGCATCGTCTACGCGCTGTTCCTGGTGTGGCAGGGCATGCCGCAGACGCTCGGCCCCTACGTCGAGGCGACCACGCTGGAAGGCGCCAAGCAGACCATCGCGGTCGGCCCCGTCGCCTCGCAGGTCGCCATCAAGATGCTCGGCACCAATGGCGGCGGCTTCTTCAACGCCAATGCGGCGCATCCGTTCGAGAACCCCACCGCTCTGTCGAACCTCGTGCAGATGGTCTCGATCTTCGCCATCGGGGCGGCGCTGACCAACGTGTTCGGCCGCATGGTCGGCGACCAGCGCCAGGGCTGGGCTGTCTTCGCCGTCATGGCCGTGCTGTTCATCGCCGGCGTGACCGCGGCCTACTGGGCGGAAGCGCACGGCAACGACGCCTTCACGGCGCTCGGGCTGACTGGCGGCAACATGGAGGGCAAGGAGGTCCGCTTCGGCATTGTCGCCTCGGCGCTGTTCGCCGTCGTCACCACGGCGGCCTCGTGCGGCGCCGTCAACGCCATGCATGACTCGTTCACCGCGCTTGGCGGCATGATCCCCCTCATCAACATGCAACTTGGCGAGATCATCATCGGCGGCGTCGGCGCCGGCCTGTACGGCATGCTGCTGTTCATCATCCTGTCGGTGTTCGTCGCCGGCCTCATGGTCGGCCGCACGCCCGAATATGTCGGCAAGAAGATCGAAGCCAAGGAGGTCAAGATGGCGATGCTGGCCATCCTGGTCCTGCCGCTGATGTATCTCGGCTGGACCGCGGTCGCTGTGGTGTACCCCACCGCGGTTGCCTCAATGGCCAACCCCGGCCCGCACGGCTTCACCGAGGTGCTCTATGCCTACACGTCGCAGACCGCCAACAACGGTTCGGCGTTCGCGGGCCTGACCGGCAACATCCTGTTCTACAACGTGACCGGCGCCATCGCGATGCTGGTCGGCCGGTTCTGGATGATCATCCCGGCCATGGC
>DATFWC010000453.1:0-5026 GCA_035259885.1 Xanthobacteraceae bacterium | reverse complement strand
GTCGGGCCCAATACGTTGGGCTTTGCCATCCCGGGAAAGATCTTTGTCGGCTCGATCCCGCCCGAGTTCACGCGCGCCGGTCCGGTCGCGCTGTTCGGGCGCAGCGGCACGCTCACAGCCACCACGGCACGGCTGCTCACGGCGCGCGGCATCGGGCAGAGCCTGGTGGCGCATATTGGCGGCGATACGCTGTGCGGCCGCAATCCGCACGAATACCTCGAAGTCGCCGCCGCCCATGTGGCCACCGAGGTCATCGTGTTCCTCGGCGAGATCGGCGGCACCAAGGAATACGCCATGCTCGGGACGATCCGCGCGCTCGACAAGCCGGTGGTCACCATGGTGGTCGGTCGCCACGCGCCGCGCGGCCGCCGCATGGGCCACGCCGGCGCACTGATCGAAGGCGCGCGTGGCTCCGCGGAGGTCAAGATCGACGCCCTGCGCGACGCCGGCGCGCACATCGCGCCTGACGTCCTGTCGATTCCGCGTTACGTCAAGGAGCTGCTCGATGGACGCGCTCGCCGATACGCCTGAACGCGAGGCGATCCGCGACGCCGTCAAGGCGCTGTGCGGCCGCTTCGGCGACGACTACTGGTCCGAGCGCGATCAGACCGGCACGTTTCCGGTTGACTTCCACCAGGCCGTGGCGGCGGCCGGCTGGCTCGGCATTGCCATGCCGGAAGAATACGGCGGCTCCGGGCTCGGCGTCACCGAAGCCGCGATTCTGATGCAGACCGTCGCCAGTTCCGGCGGCGCCTTCGCGGCCTGCTCGACCATCCACATCAACATCTTCGGTCCGCACGCGATCGTCGTGCACGGTACGCCGGAGCAGAAGGAACGCATGCTGCCGCCGCTCGTCCGCGGCGAGGTGCGCGCCTGCTTCGGCGTCACCGAGCCCGACGCCGGCCTCGACACCACGCACCTGAAGACGCGCGCGGTGCGCGACGGCAATCGCTATGTCGTGCATGGGCGGAAGATCTGGACCAGCACGGCCCAGGTGGCGCAGAAGATCGTGCTGCTGGCGCGCACGACGCCGCTCGAGCAATGCGCGCGGCCGGCTGACGGCCTGACGCTGTTCTACACCGACCTCGACCGCCGCTACTGCGACGTGCACGAAATCCGCAAGATGGGCCGCGCCGCCGTCGATTCCAATTCCGTGTTCATCGATGGCCTGCCGATCCCGGTCGAGGATCGCATCGGCGAGGAGGGACGCGGCTTCCGCTACATCCTCGACAGTCTCAATCCCGAGCGCATTCTGACCGCCGCCGAGGCGGTCGGCATCGGCCGCCGCGCGCTCGTCAAGGCGACATCCTATGCAAGGGAACGCGTCGTGTTCGGCCGGCCCATCGGGCAGAACCAGGCGATCCAGCATCCGCTCGCCGAAAGCTGGGCCGAGCTGCTCGCCGCCGAGCTCGTCGTGCTGCGCGCCGCAAAGCTCTACGATGCCGGAAAACCGTGCGGCGCCGAGGCCAACGCGGCAAAATATCTCGGCCCGGAGGCAGCGTTCCGCGCCTGCGATCGCGCGGTGCGCACCCATGGCGGCATGGGCTACGCCGCCGAGTTCCATGTCGAGCGATATTTCCGTGAGGCGATTGCCACGCGGCTGGCGCCGGTGTCGCGCGAACTGATCCTGTGCTACCTCGCCGAGCGCGTGCTCGGCCTGCCGAAGTCCTACTGAGCCACGAGACGTGAGGCCCGCATGCGCCTGATCGAAGCCGACGGAAAAATGCTGCTGCAGCGCCGCGGCCTGGCGGTGCCGCGCGGCCGGCTGCTGGGCCCGCACGAGCCGGTTGAGGCTTTGGCGGGCGGGACGGCGATCAAGGCCCAGCTTCTCGCCGGCGCCCGCGGCAAGGCCGGATTGGTGCGGCTGGCGGACGCGGCCGATGTGTCCACGACCGCGGCGGCGATCGCCGACCACATGCGCGTGTTAGGGGCCGCGCCGCACATCCTGGTGGAGGAAAGGATCGCCGTCGCGGCCGAGTGCTATATTTCCTGGCGCATCGACGACGTGCGCCAGGCGCCCGTCATGCTGTTCTCGCCGTATGGCGGCCAGGAGGTCGAAGCGCATCCGGGCGCGCTGCACGAGCTGGTGTGGAATCCGCTGCAGGCGCTGCACCCGCACCATGTGCTGCGCTTCCTGCGCGACGCCGGGGCCGGCGGCCGCGCGCTGGGCGCGATCGCGCGCTACGCCGCCGAGCTGTACCGGATCTTTCTCGCTCAGGACGCCGAGCTGGTCGAGATCAATCCGCTTGCCGTCATGGCGAGCGGCCAGGTCATCGCGCTGGACGCGAAAATCGTGGTCGACGACAACGCCAAGTTCCGCCACGCCGAATGGGACGAGTTCCTGTCGGCGCATCTGGAGCGATTGGCGGTGACGCCGCTCGAGCTGCGCGCCGGCGTGCATGGCCTCACGCTGGTCGAGCTCGACGGTTGCGTCGCCCTGTTTGCCGCCGGCGCCGGGTTCGGCATGGCGCTGGTCGACCTGCTGGCCGACGCCGGTCTGCCGGCGGCCAACTTCGCCGATGCGTCCGGCGGCAGCAGTGCCGAGGCGTTTGCCGCCATGGGCGATATCGTCATGGAGCGGGCGGCGCGATCCGACGTGAAGGCGATCGTGTGCTTTCAGACCATGAGCGCAGCCTCGCTCAAGATCGCGGTCGACGGCCTGCTGGCGGCGTGGGAGCGCGCGCCGGTGAAGAAGCCGCTGGTGGTGGGCTTCGCCGTCAGCTCCACCGCCGAGCGCGAGATGACGGCGGCCGAGGCGCGCAACCTGTTCGCCGCCCGTGGCCATCAGGTGGTCAGCGATCTCGACGAGCTGGTGCCGGCGCTGCGGCGGATCGTTCAGGCGTGACGTTGGGCCGCCAGTCCGTAGCTAGTCTGGAGGACTCGCTGCGAAGCGAATGCGACCCAGCTGCAGCACGACAAAGCGATTGCCAAGCTTCTCCGCGTATTTCGTTACCACATCTACCACCAGTGCCGGCAGAGTTGCGCGCGCGGTCGATGGAAAGCGTATCAAAATCTGCGGACATGGCTCGCTCCCGGCGATCGACCCGATTTCCTTTCTTTAAACGTGGCGGGATCGGCGACGGTGGCCAAGACCTGCCTCCGACTCCTTTGCGCTCTCACGACAAATTACGATCGCCTCATCTGTGGCCGGATCCGAGTTCAGTGAGACAGGCGACGTGAGTTCCTTCCCGCGTCTGTTCAGCCCGTTGCAGATCGGCCGGCGCACGCTGCGCAATCGCATCGCGCTGTCGGCGACGACGACCTGTTACGGCGCGCGCAATCGCATCACCGACCGCTGGATCGATTTTCTCGCCGAGCGCGCCAAGGGCGGCGCCGCCATGCTGATCACCGAAATCCTGGCGATCGATCCGGCGGCGCTGGCGAGCCCGTCCGTCATCACGGCCTATGAGCCGGACAACGAGGCCGGCTTCAAGCGCGCGGCGGAAGTCGTGGAACAGCACGGCGCCTGCCTGATCGGGCAGCTGTGGCATCCCGGGCGCCAGCAGCTGTGGTCGCCGGTGTTTTCACCGAAAGGAATTTCCGATCAGCCCGACGCGCTGAGCTGGACGGTGCCGCACGTCATGCGCACCGACGAACTGCGCCAGGTGGCCGACGCCTACGTGGCGGCGGCCGGGCGATTGAAAACCTGCGGTTTCGCCGGCGTCGAGCTGCACGCCGCGCACGGCTACCTGCTCACGCAGATTATGTCGCCGTGGTCGAACCAGCGTAGCGACCAATATGGCGGATCGCTGGAGAACCGCGTCCGCTTCGTGCGCGAGGTCGCCGAACACATTCGCCAGGCTTGCGGCGAACATTTTGTCGTCGGCCTGAAGATGCCGGGCGAGGAAGGGGTGGACGGCGGCATCGATCCCGACGAAGCCATGCGCATCACGGCGGCGCTGGCGCGGCACTTCGAATACTTCGCCTACAGTCAGGGCAACTTCAGCCTGAGCCTGGAGACGCACGCGCCGGACCAGACGTTCCGCCGCTGCCATTTCCTCGACATCCACAAAAGGATTCGGCCGGCCGCGCAGGGCGCGCCCGTGATGGCGCTGGGCCGCATCGCCACACCGGCGGAAGCCGAGCGAGCCATCCAGGATGGCGCCTGCGACCTGATCGGCCTGACGCGCGCGCTGATCGCCGACGCCGATTGGCCGAACAAGGCGCGCGACGGGCGCGTCGATGACATCCGGCCGTCCACCTACGACAACTTTGCCTGGGGCGAGATCCATGCCGGCAAACCGTTGGCCGAGGTGCACAACCCGCAGCTCGGGCTGAAGGGCGAGTCCGCCTGGCAGCCGCCGCGTGCGCAAAGCAGCCGCCGTGTCGTGGTGGTCGGCGCCGGTCCGGCCGGCGTGCAGGCGGCGCGTATCGCCGCCGAGCGCGGCCACGCTGTGACGCTGTTCGGGGCGTCGCGCGAGATCGGCGGCAAGCTCAGGCGGGAGGCCGGGCTGCCCGGCTGCGAGGAATTTTTGCACCTCATCGCCTGGATGGAGCGGCAGTTGCGCCGCACCGACGCCAGGCTCGAGCTTGGCTTGCGCGCCACTGTTGCTGACGTGCTGGCGCTCGCGCCCGACAAGGTGATTCTCGCCGCCGGATCGCACCAGCGCCGGCCGGCCAATTTTTTGGGCGAGGGCGTGTCGGCGCGGGAATGGGTGGAAGGAGGACGCACGACGCGGGCGCAACGCGTCGTTCTGTTCGACCAGGATCACGCGGCCGGCACCTATGCGGTCGCCGATGCGCTGGCCAAGCGCAGCCGCCTGGTGCTGCTGACGCCGCGCACGCAGATCGCCCGCCAGGTGAACTACTGCAGCGCCATCGGCATTCACCGCCGCCTCTATGCGGCCGGCGTCGAGATCGTGCTGGCGGCCGAGCCGGTGAGCTTGGGCGCGCGCGTGCTGACGTGGCGCAACGTGTTCACCGGGGAGACGCGAAACATCGCGGACGTGGACCTGCTGGTATGGTCGACGCCGCGCATCGCCGACGATGCGCTGGCCGAACCGCTGCGCGCCGCCGGCCTCGACGT
>DATFWC010000452.1:0-4082 GCA_035259885.1 Xanthobacteraceae bacterium | reverse complement strand
GCAGTTCGTCGCCGACATGCTCGATGCGCCGGTGGACCGCGGCGTGGTCACCGAGACCACGGCGCTGGGCGCCGCCTGGCTGGCCGGGCGGGCCGCCGGCCTGTGCCCCGATATCGACGCTTTCGCCACCACCTGGCGGCTTGACCGCCGCTTCGTGCCCGGCATGGACGGCGGAACCCGCGCGCGCAAATGGGCCGGTTGGCAGGACGCCGTGCGCCGCACGCGCACGCCGACATAGCCGACATGGTGAATCAATCGCTAACGCCGACGCCAGGCAATTCGCTGGTTTTGCCGGCCGATCGGGCGGCGGCGCACGCCGCAGCCCCGTCTTTCTCCCGGCATTTTAACGAGGATTTCAACCACTGCACCTATGGTTGGCCGGGAAAGCCCGCGGTACCGGGCCGGGTGGTGCAATGGAATCCTTTCTTCCGCGCAAGGTCGAGAAGCTGTTGCAGTCGATCGAGGTGCTCGTGATCGACGACAATCCGTATATGCGGAAGGTCATTCGCAACATTCTCACCAGCATTGGCGTGAAGAACGTGCACGAGGCGGTGGACGGCGTCGCCGGTCTCGAGGCGATCCGCATGTTCGCGCCCAGCCTGGTGATCCTCGACTGGGAGATGCCGCTGCTCAACGGCGCCGAGCTGGTGCGCATCGTGCGCTCGCCCGGCGTGTTCCCGATTCCCGACGTGCCCATCATCATGCTGACCGGCCATGTGCAGCGCTGGCGCGTGGTCGAGGCGGCCAATCTCGGCGTCAACGAATTCCTCAAGAAGCCGGTGTCGGGAAAAGCCCTGCTCGACCGCATCGTAGCGATCCTGACCAAGCCGCGCCCGATGGTGCGCCTCGGCGAGTATTACGGCCCGGAGCCGCGCAAGCCGGTGCACGAGCGCCAGCAGCCGGACCGCACCGAGAAGGTGTTCGTCAACTAGGCTTGACGCGAATGGCGAATAGCGAATAGCGAATAGGGGAGTGCCGTTCGGGTACTCGTCACCCTGTTCGCCATTCGCCACTCACCATTCACCATGAGCAATACGAAGCGGGACTTCGCGCCATGGGCCGATCCGGCGGCCCGGCCGCTCGTCCGCTTCGATCAGGTCAGCAAGCGGTTCGGCGCCACCACGGCGGTCGATCGCTTGAGCCTCGACATCTACGAGCGCGAGTTCTTCGCGCTGCTCGGTCCGTCCGGCTGTGGCAAAACCACGCTCCTGCGCATGCTCGCCGGCTTCGAGACACCGAGCGAAGGGCGCATCCTGCTCAACGGTGACGACATCGCTTCCGTGCCGCCCTACCGGCGGCCGGTCAACATGATGTTCCAGGCCTATGCGCTGTTTCCCCACCTGACCGTCGAGGGCAACGTCGCCTTCGGCCTCAGGCAGGACGGCATCGCGCGCCGCGAGATCGACGCGCGGGTAAACGAGATGCTTGCCCTGGTGCGGCTGGAAGGCTTTGAGGAGCGCATGCCCGACCAGTTGTCGGGCGGCCAGCGCCAGCGCGTCGCGCTGGCGCGCGCGCTGGTCAAGCGCCCAAAAGTGCTGCTGCTCGACGAGCCGCTGGCGGCGCTCGACCGCAAGCTGCGCGAAGGCACCCGCTTCGAGCTGATGCATCTGCAGGAGCGTCTCGGGCTCACCTTCGTCATCGTCACCCACGATCGCGAGGAGGCCATGGTGCTGGCCCATCGCGTCGCCGTGATGGACCATGGTCGCATCGCGCAGGTCGCCACGCCGGCGGAGATCTACGAGCAGCCGCGCTCGCGCTTCATCGCCGAGTTCATCGGCGACGTGAATCTGCTGGAAGGCGCGCTCGCGGCAGTCGAGCCCGACCGGGTGACGATCGAGAGCGTGGTCGGCCGGTTGATCGCCGCCGATGCGGGAGAAGCGGAGGTCGGCGCCAAGGTCTGGCTGGCGGTACGGCCGGAAAAGGTGCGCCTCTCGCGCGAGCGCCCGCAGGCGGCCGACAATTGCGTCGGCGGCCAGGTGAGCGACATCGGCTATCTCGGCGACGTGTCGATCTATCACGTGCGGCTGCGCACCGGCGTGATGATGAAGGCCACGGCCGCCAACCTGACCCGCATGGTCGAGCGGCGGATCGGCTGGAACGACCAGGTGTTCCTCTCCTGGCCGCGCGAGGCCGGCATGGTGCTCAGCCAATGACGACCGCGAAACCGACACCGTCGCGACGCGGGGCGCAGCGCCTCGTCATCCTGATTCCCTACCTGTGGCTCCTCGCCTTCTTCCTCGTGCCGTTCCTGATCGTCCTGAAGATCAGCCTGTCGCAGAGCGCGATCGCGCAGCCGCCCTATACGCCAGTGCTCGATCCCGCCGCCGGCTGGGCCGCGCTGAAGGATTTTTTTGCCGAACTGTCGTTCGCCAACTACCTGTCGCTCGCCGCCGACACGCTCTATCTCTCGTCCTATCTCAAGAGCGTGCAGGTCGCCGCCTTCTCCACCATGATTCTGCTCGTCATCGGCTATGCGCTCGCCTACGGCATGGCGCACGCGCCGCGCCGCCTGCAGCCGCTGCTCGTCACCCTGGTGGTGCTGCCGTTCTGGACGTCGTTCCTCGTCCGCGTCTATGCCTGGATCAACATCCTTCAGCGCGACGGCCTGCTCAACCAGGCCCTGCTGGCGCTGCGGCTGGTCGACGAGCCGCCGGTGTGGCTGGCCACCGACACGGCGATCTATATCGGCATCGTCTATTCCTACCTGCCATTCATGGTGCTGCCGATCTACGCGGCGCTGGAGAAGCTCGACGAGTCGCTGCTCGAAGCCGCCGCCGACCTCGGCTGCCCGCCGTGGAAGACGTTCTGGCTCGTCACGTTGCCGCTGTCGCTGCCCGGCGTGTTCGCCGGCGCGCTGCTCTGCTTCATTCCCATCGTCGGCGAGTTCGTCATCCCCGATCTGCTCGGCGGCTCGGAAACGCTGATGATCGGCCAGACTCTGTGGACCGAGTTCTTCTCCAACCGCGACTGGCCCATCGCCTCGGCCGTCGCCGTCGTGCTGCTGATCATGCTGGTGGTTCCGATCGTGCTCTACCAGCAGTTCGAAGCGCGCCAGATCGAGCGGGGGCGATGATGCGCAGGACCTCGTGGTTCAACGTCACCGCGATCGCGCTGGGACTGGCCTTCCTCTACCTGCCCATCGCCATCCTGGTGATCTATTCGTTCAACGCGTCGCAGCTCGTCACCGTGTGGGGTGGCTGGTCGCTGCGCTGGTATGTCGAGCTCCTGTCCGACCGCGCCATGCTCGAGGCGGCGTTCACGTCGCTCGCCATCGCGATGCTGTCGGCGACCATCGCCACCGTCCTGGGCACGCTGGCGGCGATTGCGCTGACGCGCTTCGGGCGCTTTCGCGGCCGCCTGCTGTTCTCCGGCATGACCTACGCGCCGCTGGTGATGCCGGAGGTGATCACCGGCCTGTCGCTGCTGCTCCTGTTCGTGGCGGTCGACTGGGATCGCGGCTTCTGGACCGTGACGGTGGCGCACACCACGCTCACCATGTGCTTCGTCACCGTAGTGGTGCAGTCGCGGCTGGTGACCTTCGACATGAGCCTGGAAGAAGCCGCGATGGATCTCGGCTGCCCGCCGCTGCGCACGTTCCTCACCGTGACGCTGCCGCTGATCGCGCCCGCCGTGGCGGCCGGCTGGATGCTCGCCTTCACGCTGTCGCTGGACGACCTGGTGATCGCCAGCTTCACCACCGGGCCGGGCGCCACCACGCTGCCGATCCGCATCTATTCGCAGGTGCGCCTCGGCGTGAAGCCGGAGATCAACGCCATCTGCACCATCCTGATCACCGTGGTGGCGCTCGGCGTGATCGCGGCTTCGCTGCTCACCAAGCGCCAGCAGATGCAGCGGGAAGGCATGGTGGCGCTCGGCGCCGTGCGGTGAGGACCTGAACAAGCCGCCAGAGCATTTTCCAGTGCGGCTGGGTCGTTATGCGGCGCGTGACATCAACACACCAGGCGCCATGTCCGCTTTCGCCGGCAGCGGACAAACTAGCGCCTATGCCCTTGGCCGCAATGTGCCAATAGCTGCCGTGGGCACGTCGGTGGATTTGATGTAGCCTGGAGGCAGAGCCGTCG
>DATFWC010000451.1:0-2171 GCA_035259885.1 Xanthobacteraceae bacterium | reverse complement strand
CCGCCCTTGACGATGTCCTTGAGGTGAATCACGCCGAGCAGCCGGCCGTCCTTGGCCACCGCCAGCGGGGTGCCGCCGGACTTGGCGATCTCGTCGGAGATCGCCTGCAGGTCGCGCATGGCATCGGAGGTGATGGCCGGCCGCAGCGCGTGCACGGCACCGCCGGCGGTGACGGCGGTGGTCGGCGTGTTGAGATAGTTCAGGATCGCATCGACGGCGCCCTTGCGCACCCAGGAATTGCCGACCTCCATGCCGCTCATCCGGGTCTGGGCACTGAACGGAATGAAGTTGCCGCGCAGCTCGGCGAGGTCGCGGCCGCGGATGCCATACTTCTCCTTGGCCAGCACGACGATCGAGCGGCCTTCCGGCGTCTCGTCGGCGAGCGAGGCGAGCTGGGCGGCGTCCGCGAGCTCCTGCTCGGTGGCCGCGCGCACCGGCCGGAACTCGGTGGCCTGGCGGTTGCCGAGCGTGACGGTGCCGGTCTTGTCGAGCAGCAACGTGTCGACGTCGCCGGCGGCCTCGACCGAACGGCCCGACATGGCCAGCACGTTGAAACGCACCAGCCGATCCATGCCGGCAATGCCGATGGCGGACAGAAGCGCGCCGATTGTCGTGGGGATCAGGGTCACGAACAGCGCCACCAGGATGACGACCGACACGGCGCCGCCCGCATAGGCGACGTAGCTCGGGATCGTCACCGTGGCGAAGACGAAGATGATGGTCAGGCCGACCAGCAGGATGTCGAGCGCGATCTCGTTGGGGGTCTTCTGGCGCTCGGCGCCCTCGACCAGACGGATCATGCGGTCGATAAAGGTCGAACCGGCGGCCGCGGTGATCTTGACACGCAGCCAGTCGGATATGACCTGGGTGCCGCCGGTGACGGCCGAGCGGTCGCCACCGGATTCGCGGATCACCGGGGCGGACTCGCCGGTAATCGCCGCCTCGTTGACCGAGGCGACGCCCTCGATCACCTCTCCGTCGGACGGAATCGTGTCGCCGGCCTCGACCAGCACGACATCGCCCACCTTCAACGAGGTGCCGGGGACGAGCCTGTAGCTGCCGCGATCGGCGCCGGTGAGGAGCTTCGCCTGGGTCTCGGTGCGCGTGCGCCGCAAGGCATCCGCCTGCGCCTTGCCGCGGCCTTCGGCGACGGCTTCGGCGAAGTTGGCGAACAGCACCGTGAACCACAGCCACAGGACGATCTGGAACTCGAAGCCGAGATTCGCCCCGCCGGTGACCAAGTCGCGTAGCAGAATGACGGTGGTCAGCGCCGTGACCACCTCGAGCACGAACATCACCGGATTCTTGATCAGCGTGCGCGGGTCGAGCTTGACGAAGGCCTGCCCGATGGCCGGCATGACGATCTTGGGGTCGAACAGAGCCGACACGGGCATCTGCTTGCGGGTCAGTGAGGTGTCCATGGAGCCTTACTCCGGATCAATTCGACGAGAACAGGGTGCCGCCGGTCATCGCGATGTGCTCGACGATCGGGCCGAGGGCGAGCGCCGGGAAAAACGTGAGGCCGCCGATGATGACGATCACGCCGACGACCAGACCGATGAACAGGCCGCCCGTCGTCGGGAACGTGCCGGCCGACGCCGGAACCGATTTCTTGCTGACGAGCGAGCCGGCAATGGCCATGGCGGGAACGATCATCCAGAACCGGCCGACCAGCATCGCGATGGCGCCGGTCACGTTGTAGAACAGGATGTTGCCGGTCAGACCCGCGAAGGCCGAGCCGTTGTTGGCCGTCTGCGACGTGTAGGCGTAGAGGACCTCGGTGAAGCCGTGCGGCCCCGGGTTGGCCATGGAGGCGACCGCCGTCGGATAAACCACGGCGACCGCGGTCCAGCCGAGATACATCAGCGGCAGGATCAGGATGGCCAGCATCGCCATCTTGACCTCCTTGGCCTCGATCTTCTTGCCGACATACTCGGGCGTGCGGCCGACCATCAGGCCGGCGACGAAGATCGAGATAATGACGAACAGCAGCATGCCGTACATGCCGGCGCCCACGCCGCCGACGATGATCTCGCCGAGCTGGATGTTGATCAGCGGGATCATGCCGCCCAGCGCGGTAAACGAGTCGTGCATTGCATTGACTGCGCCGCAGGATGCGGCCGTGGTGATGACTGCAAACAACGAGGAGGCGACGATGCCGAAGCGAACCT
>DATFWC010000450.1:0-2152 GCA_035259885.1 Xanthobacteraceae bacterium | reverse complement strand
GCCGACATCGTCAACGGCACCAAGAGCGCGCTCACCGAGCTGCGCACCTGGTGGTTCGCGCTGGCGTTCGTGTGCATCGGGCTGGAGACGCGCTTCGTCGAGCTCGCCACCACCGACGGCGGGCGGCCGGCGCTCGCCTTCATCGGCGCCCAGACATTCAACGTGTTCTGGACCTTGCTGCTCGCCTGGCTCCTGTTCGGCGGCGTCATCTTCGCGCAGCCAGCGATCAATTAGCCCGGCACGGCTTCAATGTCATGGCCCGATCAGATAGAATTCGGGGCATGACGGCGCTTCCACACCGTATGACGGTGGACGAGTTCCTCGCCTGGTACGATCGGAACCCAGGTCGATATGAGCTCAAGAACGGCATCGTTTATACGATGTCGCCCGAGGGCGCCGGTCATGCCGAGGTGAAATTCGCCGTGCAGACGGCGCTTGCGGTTGGCATTCGCGCCCGCGGCCTGCCTTGCCACATGCTTCCGGATGGAATGACAGTACGCATTGACGAAGCAACAGCCTATGAACCCGACGCACTCGTCTATTGCGGCGCAAAGCTTCCATCTCGATCAGTCGAAGTTGCAAATCCGGTCATTGTCGTCGAGGTGCTATCGCCGTCGACCGGTCACATCGATGCAACGGCGAAGCTCGCCGACTATTTTAAGGTCGCGAGTGTCGCGCATTATCTGATCATCGATCCGGAAAAGACATTGATTGTGCATCACGCCCGCGGAACCGGCGATGCGATCCTTGCGCGCGTCGTGACCGCCGGAAGCATCACGCTCGATCCGCCCGGTATCGAGATCGCGGTTAAAGATATTTACGGCGCATAGAAGTCACGCCGCCAGCCTTGCGCGGTCGTGCGGGGCCGAGAGGTCGAGCGGCGTGCCCTTGGGAATGATGCCGGTCGGGTTGAGCTTCCTGATCGCGTAGTAGCCGATGACGTAGTAGCGCGGCTTCACGGTGGCGGCGACGCCCGGCACCGCATAGAGCTCGCGCATGTAGTTCGACAAGTTGGGGTAGTCGGCGACGCGCTGGCGATTGCACTTGAACAGCGAGAAATAGGCGACGTCGAAGCGCAGCAGCGTGGGCAGCAGCCGCCAGTCCGCCTCGGTGATGCGGTTGCCGACCACGTAGCGCTGGCGCGACAGGCGCGCCTCCAGCTCGTCGAGCGCGGCGAACAGCGTGTCGAAGGCCTGCTCATAGGCGGCCTGGGTCTTGGCGAAGCCGCAGCGGTAGACGCCGTTATTGACGTTGGCATAGACGAGGTCGTTGATGCGGTCGATCTCCTGGCGCAGCGGCGGTGGATAGAAGTCGGTGTCGTCGCCGGCGATCCCGCGGAACTCGCTGTTGAGCATGCGGATGATCTCGGACGATTCGTTGTTGACGATGCGGCCGGTCTTTTTGTCCCACAGCGTCGGCACCGTGACCTTGCCGGTGTAGTGCGGATCGCTCGCCGTGTAGGCCTGGTGCAGGTACTGAAAGCCGTTGACCGTATCGGGCGTGCAGTCCGGGAAGGCCGGATCGCTGGCGAAGGTCCAGCCCTGCTCGCGGATGCCGGGAATGGCGTAGGCAACCGAGATCGCGTGGTCCAGCTTCTTGATGGCGCGGTAGATCAGGGTGCGGTGCGCCCACGGGCAATTGTGCGCCACGTAGAGGTGATAGCGGCCGGCCTCGGCCTTGAAGCCGGACGAGCCGTCGGCCGTGATGCGGTCGCGAAAGTGGCTGTCAACGCGGCGGAACTGGCCGTCCTTGGGATATTCGACGGGGAGCTCCTCGTCGCGCCATTGACCATCGATGAGAACGCCCATGGTGTCCCTCCCTTCGATCGATCACGCCGTCCACATAGGGGTGAACCGGGCGGCAACAACCCCGTCATAGGCAACGTAGCCCTCGAGAATACCCATCTGGCGGGCGAACTGGTTCATGCCGGCGACAAAAGTTCGTGAGACGGCGGCATCGTAGAACGGCAGGTCGCGCCGGATCAGCTCAGCGATCAGCGCCGCCTCGGAGGGCGGAAACAGTTTTTCGCCCACCTGGGTCGCCAGCGTAACGTCCTGCTCGAGCGCGCGCTGGGCCTGCACGATGGCGCGAATGGCGGCGGCCGCCTGGTCGGGCGCGCGGTCGATCAGGCGCTCGGTCGCGGCCAGCGCTG
>DATFWC010000449.1:0-2449 GCA_035259885.1 Xanthobacteraceae bacterium | reverse complement strand
GTCCATGGAGCCGAGATGCACCGGCATGTGCGGCGCATTGGCCACCAGCGTGCCGTCGGCGGCGAACACCGCGCAGGAGAAGTCGAGCCGCTCCTTGATGTTGACCGAGTAGGCGGTGTTCTGCAGCGACACCCCCATCTGCTCGGCGATCGACATGAACAGGTTGTTGAACACTTCCAGCATGACCGGGTCGGCTTCGGTGCCGATCGCGGTCTGCCGCTTCAGCGGCACCGTGCGCGCCAGGACGAGGTGGTTCTTGGGCGTGATCTCGGCGCTCCACCCGGTCTCGACCACCACCGTCTGGTGCGGCTCGATGATGATGGCCGGGCCCGTCACCGCATGGCCCGGCGCCAGTTGCGCGCGGTCGAAGACTGCCGCGCCGTGCCAGGCGCCGCCGGAGTAGAACCGCGTGCTTTGTGCCGGCGCGGGCAGAGGAGATTTGGCGGGCGGCCGTTCCGGCTCGCTGAATTTTGCGCCGCCGCCGATCGCCTCCACCGACACCGCCTCGACCACCATCTGCTTGCTTGCGTCGATGAAGCCGAAGCGCGCCTTGTGCGCCGCCTCGAAGGCGGTGCGCATCTTCTGCAGCGTCATTCCGGGGCCGGCCGCAGGCCGGCGCCCCGGCATGACGTAGGCCGGCACCACCAGCGCGGTGTCGGTGCCGGCGTAGCGGATGTGCGCCCGTACCTCGACCGTGACGTCCTGCGTCGGCACGCCCTGAAGAATCACTTCCCGCCGCGCCTCCTCGCCCAGCCGGTCGCCGACCGACGCCACCGCGGCCAAGACGGAGTCCTCGAACGTCTCCTCGATCGCCTGCTGGCGCGTGGCGCGGATGTCGGCGAGGCCCATGCCGTAGGCGGAGAGCAGCGAGGAGAGCGGATGGATGAGCACCCTGGTCATGCCCAGCGCATCGGCCACCAGGCAGGCGTGCTGGCCGCCAGCGCCGCCGAAACAATTGAGCGCGTAGCGCGTGACGTCGTAGCCGCGCTCCACCGAGATCTTCTTGATCGCGTTCGCCATGTTCTCGACCGCGATCTTGATGAAGCCGTCGGCGACCTGCTCGGGCGTGCGGCCGTCGCCGATCTCGCGCGCCAGATCCGCGAAGGCGGCGCGCACCGACTCGGCGTCGAGCGGCTGGTCCTGATGCGGTCCAAAAATTTTCGGGAAGAATTTTGGCATCAGCTTGCCGACCATCACGTTGGCGTCGGTGACGGCGAGCGGACCGCCGCGGCGATAGCATTTGGGGCCGGGATTGGCGCCGGCCGAATCCGGCCCGACGCGGAAGCGCGCGCCGTCGAAGTGCAGGATCGAGCCGCCGCCTGCCGCCACCGTGTGGATCAGCATCATCGGGGCGCGCATGCGCACGCCCGCCACCTCGGTCTCGAACGCGCGCTCGTAGTCGCCGTCGAAATGCGACACGTCGGTCGAGGTGCCGCCCATGTCGAAGCCGATCAGGTGCGCGAACCCCGCCGCGCGCCCGGTCTCGGCCATGCCGACGACGCCGCCGGCCGGCCCGGACAGGATCGCATCCTTGCCCTGGAACAGGTTTGCCGCCGTCAGCCCGCCGGACGACATCATGAACATGAGCCGTGTTTCCCTCTCCCCGGAGGGGAGAGGGTGCCCGAGCGAAGCGAGGGCGGGTGAGGGGGCAAGGGACTTTCCGACGGCTTGTTCCCCCTCACCCCGGCCCTCTCCCCGTCGGGGAGAGGGAGAAGAGGAGCCTGCCGCGCACTCGGTGCCCATCTCGCCGGCCACCTGCGCAACGTAACGGCGGATGATCGGCGACAGGTAGGCATCGACCACGGTGGTGTCGCCGCGGCCGACCAGCTTGATCAGCGGCGAGACCTCGTGGCTCACCGACACCTGCGGGAAGTCGAGCTCGCGCGCCAGCGCCGCCACCTGCCGTTCGTGCTCGGGATGGCGATAGGCGTGCATGAACACCACCGCCACCGCCGCGATGCCGTCGCGGCGGGCGCGAGCAAGCTCGGCCCGCACGGCCGCAAGATCGGGCGCCTGTTCCACCGTCCCGTCGGCGCGTACGCGCTCGGCAACCTCGACGACGCGCTCATACAGCATGTCCGGCTTGATGATCTGGCGGGCAAAGATTTTCGGCCGCGCCTGGTAGCCGATGCGCAGTGCGTCGCGGAATCCCTTGGTCACGAGCAGGAGCGTGCGCTCGCCCTTGCGCTCGAGCAGGGCGTTGGTGGCGACCGTCGTGCCCATCTTGACGGCGCCGATGCGGCCCGGCGGGATCGGCGCATCGCCGGTGAGGCCGAGCAGGTGGCGGATGCCGTGGACGGCGGCATCGCGATAGGCTTCCGGATTCTCCGACAGGAGCTTGTGGGCGACCAGCGTGCCGTCAGGCCGGCGGCCGATCACATCCGTAAAGGTGCCGCCGCGGTCGATCCAGAAATCCCAGCTGTTCGCCACCGCTCATCCGCTAGCGCAT
>DATFWC010000448.1:0-2121 GCA_035259885.1 Xanthobacteraceae bacterium | reverse complement strand
ACGAACGAACCCGACGCGACACGCACCGGCCACCACAGCGCCACCGCCTGATGCGTGACCGCCCCGAGCAGCGCCACGGCAAGAAGCCCGTGAACGATCAACAATGATGTCCAGAACGCCATCGTGTGTCCCCTACCCGCGAAGGACGACTGCCTGCGGGTTGCCGTCCGTACATTCGTCTCCGGCGTGGATGATTCAATTGGCTGCCGCGCCCTCGAGGGCCGGACAGGCGCGCCGCTCCAGCGGCGTTTCATAATCCTGGTAGTTGCTCTTATCCATCACGATCGCCTTCAGGCTGATCTCCTTGGGGGTCGGCTGCTTGCGCAGGTTCCTGATCGCGATCTGGGTGGCGAGGCAGCCCTGAATGAAGCCGTTGTAGTCGCCGCTGCCGAGTAGATCGCCCGACTTGATCAGGTCGAGCACCTCGCGGCTGGCATTGATCCCGACCACCAGGGCCTTGCGGTTGGCGGCCTTGAGCGCCTCGATGGCGCCGATCGCCATCGGATCGTTGGCGGCCAGCACGCCGTCGATCTGCGGATAGAGGCGCACGAAGCTGCGCATCGTCTCGATCGCTGGCGTGCGCGCATAATTCGCCGGCTTCGACGCCAGGAGCTTCACGTCGGGGTATTCCTTGATCACGTCCTTGTAGGCTTTCACGCGGGCGATGCTGGTCGGCAGATTGTCCGGACCTTCGAGGATGACGACATTGCCCTTGCGGCCCATCGCCTCGATCAGGTAGCGCGCCGTGGTGCGCGCGAGCTCATAGTCGTCGGTCCCGACGTAGGCGACGACCGTGCCGCCATCGAGGCGCTCATTGACGTTGGTGACGGCGATGCCGGCGGCGTTGAGCTTGTCGACTCCCGGCACCATGGCCTTGGGGTCGAACGGCGCCAGCACCACCGCGTCGGGCTTGTTGCGCACCACCTCGTCGATCAGCCCGAGCTGCTCGGCCGGAGTCTCGTTGCGCGGGATGAAATGCACAACCTGCGCCCCGAGCGACTGGGCAGCGATCTCGCTGCCGGTGCGCACGCCGCGCAGGATGGGATTGGCCGGGTTGCGGGTGAAAGTGCCAATCGTCTCGGCGTGGGCGGACGCGCCCACGCCGAGAACCGTGGCGATCGCCACCATGCAGGCCTTTCGGCGCCCGAACGACGCACGATTCAACTGCACCTCCGTCAGTCGCGGCCCGCCAAAGTCATCGCGCCGCTTGTCGCGGTCATTCTCCAGCCGCGATGACGCTCCGGCAACTGCGCTAATTGTCATCCTGATCCTTGCCGGGAACCAGCGCGAACGAGCGCAAGGCCGAACCGGTTCCGCCGCGGATTTTCAGCGGCGGGACCACCAGCAGAAACTCGTAGACGCGCGCATCGGCCAGTTCCTCGAGGAAATAGTTCTCGATGATGTTGATGCCGTTGTCGGCGATCAGCAGCATGTGGACGGGAAACACCTGGAACGACGGCGTGCCCGGCGTGCCGAACAGCGGCGGACGCTGCTCGAACGTGAGCGTGTCGGCGCCAACCGCCGCGGCGCCGGCCTGCACCAGGAACCGTGCGCCGTCGACGCCCGGACCGGGCGAGTTGGCGCCGTTGTACAGGCTCGGATTGGAGCTGAAGAACTGACCCCAACCAGTGCGGATGAGGATCGTGTCGCCGCGTTCCAGATCGACTTTCTGGGCCTTGGCAGTGCGCTCGAGATGCTGCGCCGTGATCTCGAACTGCGCCGGCAACGGCGTGAGGTTGCCGTTGATGAAGCGCGCGACGTCCAGCATCACGCCGCGGGTGACGAGCCGACCGTTGGGATAATGGGCGATGTCGAGGTTGGCGCCGACACCGCTGCGGCCGATGCCACGGGTGTCGGAGGTGGCGGCGAAAGCATCGACGCCGCCGAACAGTTTTCCCTCGCGGCCGATGTGGCCGATGGCGTCGATGCTGGGCGCGCCATGCTGGCCGCTGAACTGCTGGATCTCCGAGGTGAACGAGAGCTTGCCGTCGCCGAAGGTGCCGAAAGTGGATTGGTGCGTGGCATTGAGGAACATGCTGTAGGGCGGGTTGACGGACGCGATCGGCGAGTTCTCATCCCACACCGGCGCCAGGTCGAAGACGCGGGCGCCGGTCACGTCGC
>DATFWC010000447.1:0-3247 GCA_035259885.1 Xanthobacteraceae bacterium | reverse complement strand
TCCAAGCGTCTGTCAACGACATCGACGGATAGCGTCATCCATCCCCACGTGGTCTTCGCGCGCCGCGGTAGCAGCAGCAGCAGCAGATCCTGTTGCGGGAGAAAACAAACGAGCCCGCAACCGGGCTCGTCGCACGTATCGTCAGCGTTTCAGGCGGCGAGCCGGGTGATGCTCGCCCGGCGCGCGTCGAGCGTCAGTTGCGCGCCTCTTTGGATTCCATGTTGACGACCTGGACCCGCCGGTTCTCGTCGGCGAACGGGTCGGCCGTGTTCTTCAGCTGGGTCTTGCCGTAGCCGGCGGTCACCAGGTTCTCGGCCGCCAGACCGAACTTCTGCATCAGGTAGCGCTTGATGGCTTCCGCACGCCGCTCCGAAAGGCCCTGGTTGTACTCGTCACCGCCCTTGGCGTCCGTGTGGCCGGCCACCAGGAACACGCTGCCCTTGAGCTCGGGGCTGGACAGAGCCTTGCCGAGCTCGGTGACGGAGGGCAGCGCCTTGCGGCTGATCTCGGCGGAGTTGTAGTCGAAGTTGATCTCGAGATCGATGCTCGGCTTTTCCTTCGCGATCGAAGCGACCCGGTCGCGCTCGCTCACCGTGAGCGAACGCGTCCCCTTGGAGCGCAGGCTGTTGATGAACTGCCGGTCGTCCGCGCTAAGAGTCTTCGGCGCCGGGGCCGCACCCGACAGGCTGCGGGTCAGGCCCTTGGGCTTCAACGCATTGAGAATCTCATTGGCCGACTTCTGCTCGGCGGCCTGGATCGCCGCCACGCCCGCGAACAGGGTCACGGCCACGGCCACCAGGCCGACCGTGAGCTTGCTGACATTTCGCGACATTGCCCCTCTCCTATGTGTGGGCGTCGTCCCCTCCGTGGTGTCGACGCCG
This sequence comes from Xanthobacteraceae bacterium, assembly GCA_035259885.1. Lineage (GTDB taxonomy): Bacteria > Pseudomonadota > Alphaproteobacteria > Rhizobiales > Xanthobacteraceae > DATFWC01. The sequence continues at coordinate 2,366 of DATFWC010000447.1, read as the reverse complement.
CAATGCCTTTGATCTGTCATTGGTATCGCCAGCAGCCGCGCGGGTTCATACCGCAAAGCCGGCGCCTAAGGTCATTTTATTCCATAATCTTCGAACTCGCGGGCAATGTCCTGGTTGATCGCCTTCGCGGCGGCGATGTCGGCATTGCCGCCCGTCGTATCGCCGTTGCGCAGCTTGGCCTTGCCGCGGCCGAACAAGGCCGACGCGTGCTTGGGATTGAGCTTGAGCGCCGCGTTGTAGTCGGCAATGGCGCTGCCCGGCAGCCCGATCTTCAGGTTGACGAGGCCGCGGCTGTCGAGTGCGTCGACGAAGTTCGGCTTGAGGCGGAGCGATTCGTTGCAATCCCGCAGAGCCACCTGCAGGTCGCCGATGATGGCGCGTGCCCAGCAGCGGTTGTTGAACGCCTCGGAATCCTTGGGATTGAGCCGGATCGTGTGGTCGAAATCCCTGATCGCGTCCATGTACCGGCCCTTTTGCGCATGCGCCAGGCCGCGCTTGAAGTAGCTGTCGGGGTTGTTGGGATCCTGCGCGATCTGGTGGTCGAGTTCCTCGACCAGCGGCTCGGTGGGGGGCGGGGGCGGCGGCGTCGGCTCAACCTTGGCGGTCGGACCCGGCTTGGGCTCCGGCTTGACCTCCGGCTTCGGCGGCGGAGGCGGTGCGGGCGGAGGCCGCGGTGCGTCGAGACGGGCGAGCTTGTCGCGCGCCATCTCGGCATAGGAGCCGCTCTTGTACTTCGCCAAAAAATCTTCCCAGCCCTTGCGGGTGGCGAGCCGCTCGGCGAAGTCGTAGTCGCGCCGGACGTCGGCGTCGAATTCGCGCGGCGGCCTGGGCTCAACCTGCGGCGGCCGGGGCTCGATCTGCAGCGGCCTGAGGTCGACACTCGCCTGCGCGGCCGGCGCCTTGCCGAGGTAAAAGTCCTCGACCAGCGAGGACGAGATCCACGGCACCTGCTCGCCTCTGGAGACGCGTGACACGCCGATGCGCGTGCGATTGAAGATCTCCTCCACCATCAATCCGGGCGAGCGCATCTCCTTCAACAACTCGCGCACGAACATGCTGTTCTCGGTATCGTCGTCGGTGACCACGGTGCCGGGCGCCGTCGCCGAGATGACGAGGGTGCCGCGCGGCACTGTCACCGGCGCGAGCCCGGTCGACACGCCGCGAAAGCGGCGCTCGAACGGATTGCGCCGCGACGCGTCCAGGATGGCGAGCTTGACGCTGGCGCCGCGCGCGTTCAACTCGGCCAGCACCGTGTCGATGCCGAACCCGTCGCGCCGCACTTCCGCTTCCGTCCAGATCTGCGCGTTGACCGGAATGAGATAGCTCTGGCGGCCGGTCTGAATCCCGTATCCGCTGAAGAAGAACGCCACCGCCGAGCCCGGCTTGACCTTGCCGTAGAGCCGTTCGATGGCGCGCTGCATCGCCTCCTTGGTCAGGTTCTCGGCGACGTCGGTCTCGAATCCGTTGCGCCGCAACTCGTCCGCGAGCGCACGCGCGTCCGTCACCGGCGGCTTCAGCGGCGCGTCGGCGTCGGGATAATTGGCATTGCCGATGAGCAGCGCGATCTTGGTACCGTCGCTTTGCTGTGCCGCGACCGGCGCGCCGACCGCAATAACAGCGACAGCAAGGACAGTGACGAAGAGCGAACGGGCGTTCATGTTTCGAGTTTCCCCTGCCCATCTCGACGTCCGGCGGCATGCCTTGGCGGCTCGCCTGTCCGACGGACCGTCGAGCAGAAGGCGCTGTGTTTTTTCTGCTTCCTGTGCCGGTCAAATTGTAGAGGATGGCCGCCGTATTGGGGAGGGTCTTCTTGCCGCTGGTCAGTTAGCGTTAACGCCCGTCATAGCGGCGTTCTATTCACCACGCTGAACAGCGAATAGCGAATGGCGAATGGATGTTGTGGTGCTCCCCATTCGCTACTCGCCATTGGGTATCCGCTAGCGAAGCCGTTGCCCGCCCACGGCTCCGGCCGGTGCTGTCGGGTGCACGGGTCCGCCGGCGGGACGCATGGGACCGCGGAAGCCCCCGATGCCGATCGACACCGGCGGGCCGACCACCGGTCCCCCGCCAGCGGGACGCGGCGGCGGTCCCTGCGCGACCTCTTCGTCGCTGACGAAATTTTTTCCGCGCCTGGCGCGTTTGCCCTTCGACTCAGTCGAGCGGCTCGCCTGCTTCTCCTTCTTCGTGCTCTTGGCTTTTTTCTCGCGCACGGGTGGCGCCACTTGCGTGCACGGGCAGGTCGGCGCGCCAAGGCTGGCAACAAGGGCCCGGCTGCGCGCCCGTTCGCCGAGGCGCTGCGCGGTCGCCGCCAGGTCGCTGCCGGCATAAGCCGCCAGGAAGGTCTGATACGACGCCGCCGTGTTGAG
>DATFWC010000446.1:0-3094 GCA_035259885.1 Xanthobacteraceae bacterium | reverse complement strand
ATTTTGCGAACTTTGCGCCGAGGTTGCGGTACTCGACCAGCCGCTCGCGCAGGCCGTCGAGGCCCTCGGTGATCACCTCGCCCGGGCAGAACGGCAGCGGCTTCGTGCCCTTGTCGACCTTGATGCCGGGAATCGAGCCCGCCTGCTCGATCAGCTTGACCAGCGGCGTGCCGTCCTTGGCGTTCTGGCGGATGGTCTCGTCGTACAGGATGACGCCGGAAATGTATTTCGACATCGCGTCGGCGGAACGGAACAGAAGCTCGCGGTAGTCGCGACGGGTATCGGCGGTCGAGTCCACGCCGATCGTGTCGAATCGTTTCTTGATCGTGCCCGAGGATTCGTCGGCGGCCAGGATGCCGCGGCCGGGCGCGACCATGGCCTCGGCGACCCGGTTGAGTTCAGTGAGATTCATTGGAAGGCTCCTTCCCATCCTGATTTCAGGTCGATTCTGCCGCTTGTTCAACTCGCCTTCAACACCTCGACGCCGGGCAGCGCCTTGCCTTCGAGCCATTCGAGGAAGGCGCCCCCGGCAGTCGACACATAGGTCAACCGGTCGGCTACGCCGGCCGCATTGAGCGCCGCCACCGTGTCGCCGCCGCCCGCCACTGCGACGAGCTTGCCGGCGGCGGTGAGCTCCGCCGCCGCCTCGGCGACCTCGATCGTGCCGACGTCGAAGGGCTCCAGCTCGAACGCGCCGAACGGCCCGTTCCACACCAGCGTCTTCACACGCGCGAGCACCGACAAGACGTGCTCGACGCTGCGCGGGCCGATGTCGAGGATCATGTCGTCGCGGCCGACGGCGGCCACGTCGACGACCCGCGACGGGGCATTGGCTTCGAATTTCTGCGCCACCACGGCGTCGACCGGCAGCACGATCTCGCGGCCCTTCGCCCTGGCCTTGTCGAGAATGTCGCGCGCCGTGCCGGCAAGTTCGCGCTCGGCGAGCGACTTGCCCACGTCGTATCCTTGCGCGGCGAGGAACGTGTTGGCCATGCCGCCGCCGATGATGAGCACGTCGACCTTGGCGATCAGGTTGCCGAGCAGGTCGAGCTTGGTCGACACTTTGGCGCCGCCGACGATGGCGGCCACCGGCCGCTCAGGGGCTTCGAGCGCGCGGGTGAGTGCTTCGAGCTCTTGCTGCATGGTGCGTCCGGCATAGGCCGGGAGCCGGTGCGCCAGGCCTTCGGTCGAGGCATGGCCGCGGTGCGCTGCCGAGAACGCGTCGTTGACAAAAATGTCGCCGAGCGCCGCCAGCTTGGCGACGAACCCCGGCTCGTTCTTCTCCTCTTCCTTATGGAAGCGCGTGTTCTCCAGGCACAGGATGTCGCCCGGTTGCATCGCCGCGACGGCGGCCTCCGCCGTGGCGCCGATGCAGTCCTCGGCAAAGCCGACCGGCCGGTTGATGATGCGCGCCACCTCGGCCGCCACGGGCTTCAGCGAGTCCTTGGGATTCGGCCCCTTGGGCCGGCCGAAATGCGCGAGCAGGATCACCTTGCCGCCCTTGTCGGCGATCTCCGTCATGGTGGGGGCGACGCGCTCGATGCGCGTCGCGTCGCTCACGTGGCCGTTCTCCATCGGCACGTTGAGATCGACGCGCAACAGCACGCGCTTGTTCTTCACATCGGCCTGATCGAGGGTGCGGAACGCGCTCATGAGTCGTCCCGGCGGCTGCCGTCAGATCTGCTTGCCCATCGCCACCGCAGTGTCGGCCATGCGATTGGAGAAGCCCCACTCGTTGTCGTACCACGACATGACCCGCACCAGCGTGCCGTCCATGACCTTGGTCTGATCGAGGTGGAACACCGATGAGCGCGGATCGTGGTTGAAGTCCACCGACACGTTGGGCTGGTCGGTGTAGCCGAGGATGCCCTTGAGCTGCTGGTCGGCGGCGCGCTTGATGGCGCTGTTGATCTCGTCCTTCGTGGTGGCGCGCTTGGCCACGAACTTGAAGTCGACCACCGACACGTTCGGCGTCGGCACGCGGATGGCGACGCCGTCGAGCTTGCCGTTGAGCTCGGGCAGCACCAGGCCCACTGCCTTGGCGGCACCGGTCGAGGTCGGGATCATCGACAGCGCTGCGGCGCGCGCGCGGTACAAGTCCTTGTGCAACGTGTCCAGCGTCGGCTGGTCGCCGGTATAGGAGTGGATGGTCGTCATGAAGCCCTTGTCGATGCCGACCGCATCGTTGAGCACCTTGGCGACCGGAGCGAGGCAATTGGTGGTGCACGAGGCGTTGGACACGACCTTGTGCTCCTTGGTGAGCTTCTCGTGGTTGACGCCGTACACCACCGTGAGGTCGGCGCCGTCGGCCGGCGCCGAGATCAGCACCGCCTTGGCGCCCGCCGCAAGATGCGCCTTGGCCTTGTCCTTGGCGGTGAAGATGCCGGTGCATTCCAGCGTCACATCTACGCCGAGATCCTTCCACGGCAGCTGCGCCGGATCCTTGATGGCCGTCACCTTGATGGCGCCGTTGCCGCAGGAGATCGTGTCGCCCTGAACCTTGACCTCGGCGGGAAAGCGGCCGTGCACCGAGTCGAAGCGCAAGAGATGCGCGTTGGTCTCGACCGGGCCGAGGTCGTTGACCGCGACCACCTCGATGTCGCGGCGCCCGGATTCCACGATGGCGCGCAGGGTCAGGCGGCCGATGCGGCCAAAGCCGTTGATGGCGACACGAACGGACATTGTTGGCTCCTTATGGCCCGGCGAAGAGACGCGGTGTCATGCCAAGAATAGGATTAACTCGCAATGCGGCCGCGCGGTTTCGTCGGCAAAAAATCCCAATCGTTAATGCGCCGGCGCGGCGCCGCCGGGGTCACTCCGCCGCGGGCTTCCGCCCAGGCGACGCGGCAATGATGTGTCAGGTCCGGCCCAGCGCCGCAAGCGCGGCCGCCGCCACCGCCTCGGCCGTGATGCCGAAGCGGCGATAGAGATCCTTGTGCGGCGCGCTGGCGCCGAAGCCGGTCATGCCGACGAAGGCGCCGTCGCTGCCGATGATCTGGTCCCAGCCCTGGCGCACCGCCGCCTCGACGCCGACGTTGACCGGCGCCGGGCCGATCACGGCGCGGCGGACGTCGTCGGGCGCGGCGAGGAACAG
>DATFWC010000445.1:0-6187 GCA_035259885.1 Xanthobacteraceae bacterium | reverse complement strand
TCCGGTGCAGCAGCACGCCGATGCCGACGCCGAACACGGTGAGCAGCATCGTGGCCCAGAACGCTTCGCGCAGGGTCAGCCAGAACCGCTCCGGGATGCCCTCCTCGACGATGACGCGCTCGAAACTCAAAGCGATCTGCGAGGGGAGGGGCACGATGAAGCGATTGATCGCGCCCAGGCGGATCAACACCTCGATCAGCGCGATGGCGGCGACCAGCGCCAGAATCCCGACGAGGGTCGGGAAGGCGCGCGTCCTGGTGATCGCAGCCGCGGTCATCAGTCCTTGTCCCCGCCGTGCAGCTTGCGCGCCTCGTCGTCGATCAGGCCGCGGCTCGCCTCTTCGCGCAGGTCGTTCCAGATCTGGGCGACGTAACGGCCGAACGCCTCGCTGGAGACGATCTCCGAGGTGCGCGGCCGCGGCAGGTCGATGTCGACGATGCGCTTGGTTTTGCCCGGCCGGTAGGTCATCACCAGGATGCGGTCGGAGAGCTGCACCGCCTCGGTGATGTTGTGGGTGATGAGGAGCGTGGTCTGCTTCAGCTCCTGCTGGATTTGCAGCACCTTGTCGCCAAGCAGGAGCCGCGTCTGCTCGTCGAGCGCGGCGAACGGCTCGTCCATGAGCAGGATTTTCGGCTCCGACGCCAGTGTGCGGGCCATGGACACGCGCTGGCGCATGCCGCCCGACAGCTCGGCCGGGTAGCGGCGCTCAAAGCCGTCGAGGCCGACGAGGTGCACGAAGTGGCGCGCCTTGTCGTAGCGCTCGGCCTTGGACAGGCCGGCGATCTCGAGCGGGAAGGCGACGTTGTCGATCACGGTGCGCCACGGGAAGGTCGACTCCTCCTGGAACACCATGCCGATCGACGGATGCGGTCCGGCGACCGTTTCTCCCGCCACGGTCACGCGCCCGTCGTAGCCGTCGACCAGGCCGCCGATCACGTTGAACAGCGTCGACTTGCCGCAGCCCGACGGGCCGATCACGCCCAGGAACTCGCCGGGCGCCACCGTCAACGACACATTGTCGAGCGCTGTGAGCACCCCGTCCGGGGTCTCGAACCGCTTGGTGATGTTGGCGACAACCAGGATGGCATCCGCCGGCTGGGCCTGGGCGGAGCCGTCCTTTCCACGCTTCAACTGGGTCGCCGCCGGCATCTCTCTGGAAGGTTTTTGCACGCCTATTCGGTCTTGCGGGTCATCGCCGCCGTCATGGCGGCTGTGTAACCGGGTTTGACCCGCACGTCGACAACCGCGACGTGTCCGGCCTCGACCGCGGTCAATGCTTCCTCGAACGTGGCCTTCAGTTCGCGCATCTCGGTGAGCGGGCCAAAACCCAGCGCCCCCTGCGCCCGCGCCATGCCCGCCATGTCAACGTCGGGGTCGCTGATCCGCTGGCCGATCCAGCGATTTTCCACCGGCCGGCCGCGGATGCGGGCGACCCGCTCCTGGTGCAGTTCATCATTGAAGAAGGAGCGGTTGTTGCAGACCACGATGAGGAGCGGAATGCGGTAGTGTGCCGCCGTCCACAGCGCGGTGACACCCATCATGAAGTCGCCGTCGCCGCAGATGCCGATCGGCAGGCGGCCGGAGCCCTTCAGCGCCAGTGCCGCCCCGACCGAGATGCCAGGGCCGCCACCGACACCGCCACCGCCGTCGCCGCCGACCTGATCAAGCGGGTGGCGGAACGCCCACCATCCGGCATCCCACGACAGCGGCAGGTGCGTGAGGGTGACTGTCCGCTCGGCCACGGCCTGGCGCAGCGCGTAGGCAACATGCTCGTTGGTGAGCGCATCATCGGCCAGCTGTTTTGCGGCGACCGGCGTGAAGGCCGGGCTGTAGCGCGGCTTGGCGTCGGCGCCGAGCGCGGCGAGCAGCGCCGGCACCACTGCATCGGGATCGGCAGCGAGGAACAGGTCGACCGGCGGCAGCGCCTGGTAGTCCATGCTCCAGCCGTTGTGGATGGTCTGGTCGAGCGAGACCTGGATGATCTTGCATCCCGTGGCGCCGCCGCGCAGCGCGCCGCCGAGGTCGACCCAGTCGAGGCTGAGCACTACGTCGGCCTCGAACGAGTCCGGGGCGACGCCGCGGGTCGCGCCGGCGTAGAGCGGATGGTCGGTGGGAAACGACGCGCCGATCTTCAGATCGGTCACCACGCGGGCGTTGATCGCCTCGGCCAGCGCGATGCGCGCGTTCCAGCCTTCGACGCTGCGCGACACGCGTCCGGCATAGATCAGCGGGCGCTTGGCGGCTTTGAGCATTTGCGCCGCCTTGGCGATAACGTCGGCGGGAGCGGCGGTGGTGATCGGCGGAATGAAGCGGGCGCTGTCGATCGGTGGCAGCGGCTCGCTCAGCCGCGATTCCTGCATTTCGGCATCGAGATTGATGTAGACGGGTCCCTTGGGCGCCGTGTTGGCGATCCAGTAGGCGCGCAGCAGCGACTCGCGGCTGGCGCCGGGGGAGGCCGGCTGATCGTCCCACTTGGTGTAGTTGCGCACGATGGCGCCCTGGTCGCGCGCCGTATGGATCCAGTCGATCCACGGCCGCCGCTTCATGGCGTCGACCGGGCCGGTGGCGCCGAGCACCACCACCGGCATGCGATCGCACCAGGCATTGAACATCGCCATGCTGGCGTGGAACAGCCCGACATTGGAGTGCACCGCCGCCGCCATGGAGACGCCCGTCACCTTGGCGTAGCCGTGCGCGATGGCGACGGCGGCCTCCTCGTGCAGGCACAGCAGCATCTGCGGCTTCTCGTTGCCGAGGTAGTTGACGATGGAGTCGTGCAGGCCGCGGTAGCTGGCGCCGGGGTTGAGCGCGATATACGGGATGTCGAGCGCGCGCAGCGTCTCCGCCGCGACGTCGCTGCCGAAGCCCGGCGCATTGGCGCCCGACGGAATGGGGCGTTCGAGCGCGCCGGTGGCCAAATCTTCCGAAGTCTTGGCGCGCGCCGCCGTGGCGCGGGCAGGATTGGTCGGTGACATCCGTGCTGTCCTTATATGATATGTACGGAATTGTGCGGCCGTTTCCGGCGGTCGGGTTACCCTGAAAGTGGTCGTGATCCAATCCGATCACAGGCCCTGGCGCAAGCGGGCGAGCACTTTCAGTCCGGCATAGCCGTCGGCCGGCGAAATGCCGGCCTTACGTTGGAAATCGCGCACCGCCACCATCGTGGCGGGACCGACCCGCCCGTCCGTGCCCTTGGTGTCGAACCCCGCGGCGGTCAGCTTCTGCTGGATCTCCTGGATCTCGGCCAGCGTGAGTGCGCGCTCGCCGCCCGGGAATTGCTGCACGAACGGGCCGGCACCCATCACCCGGTCGCCCAGGTGCACGATGGCGAGTGTATAGTTCATCGACGGATTATAGCTGCGCACGGCGTAGAAGTTCGGCCCGAGCAGGAAAGCGGGCCCGCCCGGCACCGGCACCCATGGCCGCGCGGTCGCATCGGGCTGCGGAAACGCCTGGCCGTCGGCGCGGGTCACACCCGCCGCCCGCCACGCCGCATAGGTCTTGGCGCCTCCACGCGCACCCGACGGCAGGCGCACCTCATAGCCCCAATGCTCGCCACGCCGGTATTTGCCGCGATTGACCAGGTAGCGCGCGGTGCTGGCGAGCGCATCGTCGGGACGGCCGAACGGCGAGACCCGGCCGTCGCCGTCATAGTCGAGGCCGACGTTGAGCCAGACCTCGGGCATCCACTGGGTGTGACCCATGGCGCCAGCCCACGAGCCGCGCATCTCGTCCGGATTGCTCCAGCCGCGCTGCACGATCGTGAGCGCGTTGAGCAGTTCCTTTTCCCAATAGGCCCGCCGGCGTGGCTCGCCCCAGGCGAGCGCCACCAGCGACGGGAACACCGGGCGCATGTGGTTCTTCTGCACCACCGGGTCGCCGAACCCGGACTCGACGCCCCACAGCGCCAGCATGATGGCAGGCTGCACCCCGTAGTCCCGCTCGATGCGGGCCAGCAGCATGGCCTGCTCCTTGGCCTTCTCCTTGCCGGCCGTGATGCGCCAGTCGGACACGCGGCGATTGATGTACTGCCAGACCTCCTCGTTGAACTCGGGTTGGTTGCTGATCTGCTCGAACACCGACATGTCCGGCTTGACCGAGCCCATGACCCGGTCATAGGTGTCGCCCGAGATGCCGCGCGCCAGGGCGCGCGCGCGGAAGGTCGCCACCCATTGGCCGAACGGCGTGCGCGCCTGGGCGTCGCCGGAACCGGGCAACGCCAGGGCTGCCGCGGCGGCCGCCACCGCCGCCAAAATCTCTCGGCGCGAATGGTTTCCGGTCATGACGGATCCGAAATAATTTGCGATCATGACGCACCCGAAATTATTAACCGGCATTTAACATTCCAAGCCAAGCGCTCGTCACGGATCCGAAATCAAACTGACACCGCCGCCCCGGGTTCTCCCGCGGATTGGCCCCTGTAGCCTTCCCATCCAGCCGCGCGCAACCGGCAGGCATCGCATGCGCCGCAGCCGAACCCCCAGTCGTGCGCCTGAGTGCGGTCGCCGGCGTAACAGGAATGGGTTTTGTGGCGGATGATCTCGACCAGCGCGCCGCCGCCGAGTTCCTCGGCGAGCCGCCACGTCGCCGCCTTGTCGAGCCACATCAGCGGCGTATGGAACACGGCGCGCGATTCCATGCCGAGGTTCACGGCCGTCTGCAGCGCCTTGACGGTGTCGTCGCGGCAATCGGGATAGCCGCTGTAATCGGTCTCGCACACGCCGGCGACGATGTGCTTGATGTTGCGCTGATAGGCGACGATGGCCGCGAAGGTGAAAAATACCAGGTTGCGTCCCGGCACGAAGGTCGAGGGCAGGCCCTGGGTCTTGGCCGCCGCCGGAAGATCGGAGGTGAGTGCGCTTCGGCTTACGCGCCCGAGCACGTCCAGCGGCACCACGTGGTCGGGCCCGAGCCGCGGCGCCCAGCGCGGCATGGCATCGCGCAGCGCGGCGCGCACGGGACCGCGCACCTCCATCTCGACCGCGTGGCGCTGGCCGTAGTGGAAGCCGACCGTTTCCACCCGCGCGTAGCGCTCCAGCGCCCAGGCGAGGCAGGTGGTGGAATCCTGCCCGCCGGAAAACAGCACGAGCGCAGCGGTGGGATCGAGATCGATCATGGCTGAGACGTTTCTCAGTAGCGGTCGCGCGCCGGTACGGAAATATCGGCACAGTTGCGGCGGCCGGACAAGGCGCAGTCCTGTCCCTTGCGCAGATGCATCATCGCGTTGGCCAGCCACAGGCCGCCGCCGATCAGCGCCACCACGAAGGCCACGACGATCAAGTTGGTGATCATCCGGTCACGATCGGATTCCTGCTCGTCGTCGGTCGCCATACGCCATCCAGTGGCCACAAATCCGCCGCCTGGAGGCTGAAAGCAAACCGTTTGCTGCCGTGTCAAGCACTCGACACGGCAACGTCCGCCGTCAGTCGCGGACGGCGGGCGACCTGGGCGGACTCACCGGGCTCGGCTCGACGATTGTCAGCGGCTGGCCACCGGTCCTTGAACGAACACGGCCTTGCAGGGCTGGCTCAGCCTGGAAAAGTTCGCCTTCATGCAGGCGGTGATGCGGTTCACATCGGGGATTTCCGGCCCGCACAATCTAAAAGCATCGCCCATGCAGGCGGCCCGCTGCTCCGGCGTGCCTTGGGCGGAGGCGGCCGAGCAGGAGAGCAACACCAGTGCGGCGATGGCATTTCCCGTCAGGACGTGGCGAAACGTACGCATGTTGTCCTTCCGTTCCAGCGACGACTGTCTGCCTTAGGGTGAACGGAGATACGGCGTGGCCGGTTCCGCGGTTTCATGGGTCGCCTGAACGCAAAGGAACCCGCCGGGCGCACCCGGGCGGGTTCCTGGCGGCCGCGTGGCCGGCGCCGCAACGGAACCGGAACCGACCGTCAGGTCGCCGGCGCGCGGACGACATCAACCCTTGAGGAAAACGGTCTTGCAGGCCGGGTCAGCTTGAGTTTGCCCGCATGCACGAGGTGATGTTCGCGACGTTCGGAATTTCCGAGCCGCAGTAGCGGAACGCATCGCCCATGCAGGCGGCGCGCTGTTCCGGGGTCACCTGGGCAAAGGCCGAGGACGACGCCAGCAGCATGGCGATGACGGTGGCGCCGAGCGCGGCGGTGCGAATCTTGGTCACGACGGTCTCCTTCGTTCCGGTGGTTGCCGCAGCAGCCGTAATCAG
>DATFWC010000444.1:0-3434 GCA_035259885.1 Xanthobacteraceae bacterium | reverse complement strand
CGCCGCCGGCGCCGACCCGCTTCCCAGCAGCCCCGAGGAGTTCGGAGAATTGATCCGGCGCGAGATCACCAAATGGGCGAAGGTCGTCGCCCAGTCGGGATTCAAGGCGAATTGAGCTCGTCAGATCAGGTACCGGAGGATTCGTTCGACGCACGCGTCGATGGGCACGGATGACGTGTCAATGATCTCGCAGCCGTGCCGTTGTGCCTCGTTCCGGAGAAACTCGGCCCACAGCATCATCTCCGGGTTCGCCAGACCCGGTTGCACCCTATCGTGCGTGAGGCGCTGCCGTCGGGTCCGGTCGTCGCAATCCACCAGCACGATGCGACAGTCGCGCAGACCTGCGGCGGCGATCGCCTCGTTCAAGAATGAAATCCGCGTTTGCCCCTCGAACAGGACGTTGGGCCGCGGGTGCGTCGTCCCGGCGATCCTCGCCATCCATTCGCTCGTCTTGACTCGCTGCCATTCCTCCGCGGAGCCGAATTCCTCGACCATCTGTTGGCGCGAAGGGATGCCGATCGAATCGAAAAAGAACGCATCGACGCGATCTGCGTGCCTGGTCTGAACGGCGCGGGCAATCGCCGTCTTGCCTGAGCCGGAGGCTCCTGTGAGCACGATCAGCCGCATAAAGGTGGCCTCGTCGTCGCACCGCGCATGCTCGATAATTCTCGAAGATGATTGTACAAGGCCTTCATCAATCGGATGAAAGCGTGATGCTCGATCTTCGTCTCTATGCCCTGGTCGATCCCGAGCGCGCCAATGGCCGCGCGCTCGACGATCTGGCGCGGCGCGTGGTGGCCGGCGGCGCCACGCTGGTACAGTTGCGCGACAAGCACGGCGCCACCCGCCGCCTGGTGGAGGAAGCGCGCGCCATCAAGCAGGCGCTCGGCGCATCGGGCGTGCCGCTCCTGGTCAACGACCGGGTCGATGTGGCGCTGGCGGCGGGTGCCGACGGCGTCCATGTCGGGCAGGACGACATGACGGTGGCCGATGCGCGCCGTCTGCTGGGCGAGCGCGCCATCATCGGCCTGTCGGTCAAGACGCCGGCACAGGCCCGCGAGGCCCCGCTCGATCTGCTCGACTACGTGGCGATCGGCGGTGTGTTCGCCACCACGTCCAAGGACAATCCCGATCCGCCGGTGGGCGCCGAGGGGTTGCGCGCCATCGCCGGGATCGTGCGGTCGCGGACGGCAAAAAAATTGCCGATTGCCGCCATCGCCGGCATCGATCAACGCAATGCCGGCGACGTCATCGCGGCGGGCGCCGACGGCGTGGCGGTGATCTCGGCGCTGTCCATGACGGCCGACCCTGCCGCGGCCGCGCGCGAGCTGCGCGCGGCCGTCGATCGGGCCCTCACTGCGCGGGCCGGTTCATGACCACGCCCATCGCCGTCACCATTGCGGGATCGGATTCGAGCGGCGGCGCCGGCATCCAGGCCGACCTCAAGACCTTTTCGGCGCTGGGGGTTTATGGCGCGTCGGTGATCACGGCGCTGACGGCGCAAAACACGCGCGGCGTCAGCGCCATCCACGACGTGCCCCCGGATTTCATTGCCGCCCAGATCGACGCCGTGTTCTCCGACCTGAAGGTCGATGCGGTGAAGATCGGCATGCTGTCGCAGCCGGCCGTGATCGAGGCGGTGACGGCGGGCCTCGAGCGCCATCGCGCGCGCGAGGTCGTGCTCGACCCGGTGATGGTTGCGGCGTCGGGCGATCGCCTGCTGGCGCCGGACGCGATCGACGTGCTGCGCCGCGTCCTGATCCCACGGGCGCGCGTCATCACGCCCAATCTGCCTGAGGCCGCGGCCCTGCTGGGTGACCCGGTTGCGGCCGACGAAACCGAGATGCGCCGGCAGGGCGAGCGGCTGCTGGCGCTCGGCTGCGGAGCCGTGCTGATGAAGGGCGGTCACGGCGAGGGGCCGCAAAGCGTCGACCTTCTCGTCGAGGCGGGTTCGGTGGCGCGGTTCGCAGCCGACCGCATCGCCACGCGCAACACGCACGGCACCGGTTGCACGTTGTCGTCGGCCATCGCGGCGGGGCTGGCCAGGGGCCGCGATCTCGCGGCGGCGGTGGGCGAGGCCAAGGCCTACGTCACCGCGTCGATCGCGGCCGCCGACCGGCTGCAGGTCGGGTCGGGGCACGGCCCCACCCATCACTTTCACGCCTGGTGGTAGGCGGCCGCGCCGGCGGCGGTTACGCCTTGAACTTCACCACCTTCTGCTGCTGCTCGCCGAGCCCGTCGATGCCGAGCCGCACCACGTCGCCGGCCTTGAGGAATTGCGGCGGCTTCATGCCCAGGCCGACGCCGGGCGGCGTGCCGGTGATGATCACGTCGCCCGGGTTGAGGGCGAAGAACTGCGAGCAGTACCAGACCAGGTGGGCGACGCCGAACACCATGGTCTTGGTCGAACCCTTCTGGCGCGTCTCGCCGTTGACCGTCAGCCACATGTCGAGCTTCTGCGGGTCCTTGACCTCGTCCTTGGTCACCAGCCAGGGGCCCAGCGGCCCGAACGTCTCGCAGCTCTTGCCTTTCACCCACTGGCCGGCGCGCTCGATCTGGAACACGCGCTCCGACACGTCGTTGGCGACGCAATAGCCGGCGACGACGTCCATGGCCCGGCTCTTGGCGAGATAGCGGGCCCGCTGGCCGATGATCACGCCCAGTTCGACCTCCCAGTCGAGCTTGCCCGACTCCTTGGGGATCATGGTGTCGTCGTTGGGGCCGCAGATACAGGTGCTCACCTTGTTGAAGATGACCGGCTCCTTGGGCAGGGGCAGGCCGGCCTCGGCGGCATGGTCGGCATAGTTGAGGCCGATGGCGATGAAATTGCTGACCTGGCCGACGCAGGGGCCGAGCCGCGTGCCCTTCCGCACCACTGGAAGCCTGGCGATGTTGGCCTTGCGGATCTTGGCCAGCCCGGCCGGGCTCAAGGCGGCGCCAGCAATGTCGGGCACCACCTTCGACAGGTCGCGGATTTGGCCCTGTGAATCGACGATCCCGGGCTTTTCACGGCCGGCCGGGCCGAAGCGGACAAGCTTCATCTAGGTCCCCCTTGAGAGTGCAGCGGAATGAGCGGCGGAGAGCACCCGCCGCAAAAGAGCGGCGGCGATCATGCGTCGCCGCGGCCTGCGTCCGCAAGGGTTCCGGCGATTGGCGCCGTAATTCGCCCAATGGCTTCATTTTGCACTGCAAACCTCTGTTGCCACAATGCAACGACGGGCTGAATTCTGCACACGGGACGGCCGCATGGCCCCTATTCGGCTTTGCCGATCGGCCGGCCGTTGGCAGGATATCAAGGACGCGACTCTGTCGCGCCGTGGAGGAGGGGGCAATGGCAGTTCGGCGACGCATGAAGGCCGCGATGCTCACCGGCACGGCGCTCGGCGCCATCGCGCTGGGCTCGAGTGCGGCACAGGCCGGCGGCTTCTATCTCC
>DATFWC010000443.1:0-2925 GCA_035259885.1 Xanthobacteraceae bacterium | reverse complement strand
CTCTGGACAACGGGAGCTTCCAATGCCGGGTAAACACAGCATGCTGGCCGCGTTGACGGTGGCCTTTCTCGCCACAACCACGCTTCTTGCCATGGCCCAAACCGGAGGTGCCGGGGGCGCCGGAGGTGCCGGCGGGGCGGGCGGCGCTGCGGGCGCCGGGACGAGCGGAGCACCGGGCGCAGCGGGCGGCGCTGCGGGTTCCGGCGCCGGCGGAGCACCGGGCGCAGCCGGCGGGACAACCGGCGGCGGGGGAGCGGCGCCGTCGGCGGTGGCGCCCGGAACGACCACCGGAACAGGAGCGGCAGGCACGACCCTCGGCACCGGGCAGATCGGGCCGGGCGGGACGCCGGTCGCACCCGGAACGTCAGGCCGCGACGTGCCGGGCGGGCGGGTCGGGCCCGGCGGCACGCCGATGGCCCCCGGCCAGAGCGGGACGCAGGTGCCGAGCAGCCCGCCCGGCGGCACGTCGAGCGACTCCAGCACACCAAATCCGGCGACAAATCCGGCGACCTCCGGCGCGGCACCTCTCGGCTCGTCGGGCCGGCCGCGTTCCGGCTCGCGCCGCGGCTGCGACACCATGACGGATTTGAACCGGACGCCGAGCATCATGGTCGAGCCCGGCCAGCGCGCACCCACCAACGTCCCCGACGCCAGCAGGACGGATCGGCCCGGCTGCTGAGTCGGGCCGCGGCCCTCGGGGCGCTGCCGCTTCCCGCCCGCAGCTCTCCAATTCCCGAGCGATTTGAAGCCCGTGCCGATTTCTCGGACGGGAAGTTGCCCGGGTGTGACCTAGATCACCCGTTCGGATGAGGACACCCGGTATCCTTTCTTGGCATCGGTGGTTCGACGCTGTGCTGCAAGGCCCACAAACCGCCAGACGAGCCACGGGCAAGAAAGGGGAATTGCGTCATGGAAATGCACCAGATCCGCTACTTCTTGGCGTTGTGCGACGAGCTCAACTTCACTCGTGCAGCGCGGCGCTGCGGCGTCACGCAGCCGTCGCTGACCAACGCCATCCGGGCGCTCGAGCGCGAGCTCGGCGGCTCCGTGTTCCAGCGCAAGCCGCGCATCGAACTCACCGACCTCGGCCGCGCCGTGCGTCCGTATCTGCAGGAAATCGGCCGCCACGCCGCTACGGTACGCGAAACCGCCCGCATGATGGCGAGCGAAGCCGCGCCGGTTCCATCGCCGCAAGTGATCGCCGCCACCACCACCAGCATTGCTGCCACCAATGGCAGCGGCGCGCCACTGTTGCGCAAGCTGGGGTGACCGACGGCGGCGCTGCCAACCCCGCGCCACCCGTTTTCGGCACCTTACGCCGCTGGCTGCGCCCTTGCGCAGCCGGCCGCGCGCACTTAACTGGCCCAACGAGCAACCGCCGGTGCCCGGCGCACGTTGGCCCCCATGCGCATCCTGGCTCTCGTTCTGTCGCTGTTCGTCCTGCTGGCCATTTCGGTCTGGTGGGCCGCCAGCCTGTGGATGTCGGTGGAAGGACCGCCGATGCCGGCCGGCGGCTACGTCGCCATGTGGCTCGGCATCGCGTTCTCGCTGGTGATCGGATGCGGGCTGATGATGCTCATGTTCTACAGCAGCCGCTACGGCTACGACGAACGCGCGCGCGGCGAGCGCGGCATGCGCGATGACGAGCAGCACGTCGAGCACTGACCGGAAAACCTACTCGACCGTAATCTTGGCGGCCTGGATCAGCGGCGCCCAGCGTTGCTCGCTCCGGCGAATCAGGTCGCGCATGCCCTCCGGCGTGGTGGCGCGCGGTTCGACGTCGAGCGCGACGATGCGCGCATGCACATCCGGCTTCCTGAACGCCTGCGCGATCGCATCCGACAGTTTCTTGGTGATGTCCTTGGGGGTGCCGGGCGGCGCCACGATTCCCATCCAGGTGTCGGCTTCGTAGCCCGGCAGCACTTCGTTGATCGCCTGAACGTTAGGGAATGCCGCCAGGCGCGTCTCGCCGGCGGTGCCGATCAGCTTCATCTTGCCGGCTTCGATGTGCGCCTTGGTGGCGGGAAGCAGATCCGGCAGCACGTCGATCTGGCCGGCCAGCAGCGCCGTGATGGCCGGCGCGCTGCCGCGGAATGGCACATGCACCAGGTCGACCTTCGCCATGTGCCGGAGCTGCTCGATCGCCAGGTGCCCGATCTGCCCGATGCCCTGGGAGCCGTAGTTGAGCTTGCCCGGGTTGGCCTTGGCGAAGGCAATCAGCTCAGCCGGAGTGCCGACCGGCAGGTCGGGGCGCACCAGCAGGATCGACGGGTAGGAGGCGAGCACGCTCACCGGCTCCATGGTGCCGGGATCGAACGTCATCTTCGGGTTGAGCTTGTTGGCGATGCTGAAGGTGAGCTGCGGCGCGCACAGGATGGTGTAGCCGTCGGGCGCCGCGCGGAACACCGACTCGGTGCCGATCAGCCCGCCGGCGCCACCAGGGCGGTTCTCGACCACGACATTCTGCCCGAGCGCATCGCGCAGTTCGCTCGCCGCGATGCGCGCCAGGATGTCGGCGGTGCCGCCGGCCGGCAGCGGCACCACCATGGTGATGGGGCGGCTGGGAAAAGCGGTCTGCGCCTGCGCCGGCAGGACGCCGACGAGCGCGGCGGCAACAACGCCGGCGCACAGCGCGCCAGCCATGACGTCGGGCAGCGTTTTGTTTCCTGAAGGCATCGAGCGTTCCCCGGGCAATCCGAATCTGCTTGTGAGGCGCGGGCTCAGTCGAGCTTCACGCCGGCCGCCTTGATGACCTTGTGCCAGCGCTCGATCTCCTCGCGCATATAGGCGGCGGTGGCCTGCGGCGTGCCGCCGACCGGCTCGGCAGAGAAATCGGGAAGACGCTGGGCGATTTCGGGACTCTTGAGCGCCTCGTTGATGTCGGCGTTGATCTTGTCGACGATCGCGCGCGGCGTTTTCGGCGGC
>DATFWC010000442.1:0-6545 GCA_035259885.1 Xanthobacteraceae bacterium | reverse complement strand
CTGGGTGTTCAACCCGTCGCTCAGCAGGATGATGACCTCGTCATAGTCGTAGCCCGCGCTCTTGGCCTGGGCCGTGAGCGGGCCGCCGCCGTTGAGCGACTGCCACGCCCAGACCAGGCCGAGCGGCTGGTTGGTGGCGCCGCCGGTGACCAGGTTGTTGACGAAGGTCTTCATGGCATCCCAGTCGTTGCCCAGGCTTCGCACCTTGTTGTTGTTCGAACAGCCGACCGTGCCGTCCGTCAGGGTGAGCGAGTACTGGTCGGCCGGGTATTTGGCGCCAGGCGCGTCGATCGTCTGATCCGGAGCTGCGCTGGTGGAGGTGGTGGGTGGCGTACCGTCCGCGTTGTTGCGGTCCATGATGCAGCCGCCCCAGGTGCTCTTGTCGTTCGCCTGCCAGACGTATTCCGTGCGGCAATACTTGCTCGTCCCCGAGCCGGAGCAGGAGCACGTGCCATCCTGCCCGCTGCAGGTGCAGGACGAGCCGGTGCAGTCCCATGCGGGCTTGTAGCAGCCGTTGTAATAGCGATATCCCATGCTCTGGATCTTGTTGCCGTTGTCCACGCTCGGACACACCCAGCTCTTGTACGAGCCACTCGACGGGACCGTGCTGGTCGTGCTGCTGCCGTTGGCGGGCCCGGTCGTGCAAACGTAGCCGTTCTGGGAGTTCGTCCACGGGCAGTTGGAGCCCGGCCCGATGCTGGCCTTGGCCGGCACCGCATTGGTCGTGTTGGTGGCGGGCGGCGCCAGCCATCGCGTCCAGTCGATCCACTCGTCGTGGGTATAGTTGGCGGAGCCGCCATTGACGTGCACGGCGAACGGAATGACGGAGATGTAGACGTCGCCATCGTTGACGTTGAGGGCCTTCAACTGGTCGACCGCCCCGCCGCTACCCGCCACGGCGTTCTTCATCGCGGCGATCTTGCCGTCGCTTTCCATCGAGCCGGTCGTGTCGAGCGCCATGGCCACGCGCAGCCGGCTGCCCCATTTGACCGCCGACGTGGTGCCGACTTTCATCTGCCCCTTGTAGTCGGGGTTGCTGAACCCGTTCGCCCAATGATTCAGCGCGTTGTAGAACGGCGTGTTGGGGATGGTGGCCGACACCGACAGGTCCATCTTGCGCTTGTTGGCGTCGTAGTTGACCTTGACGCCGCCGGTATCGACGGTCGCGTCCTTCACCTTGAACGTCGATTTGAAATAATTCGTGGCCTTCTGGTTGCGCTGGTCGTCGGTCATCGTCGCCAGGTTCGGATCCTTGGCCAGCATGAGCCCCGCGGCGTCCATCGCCGCCTGGAGCTTCACCTTCATGGCGTTGGCGCGGCTGTAATCGATCGCGACGCCGACGAAGCCGAGCAGCGGAAACGCCGCGAAGGCAAAAATGATCGCCACGTTGCCGCGGCGGTCCCGACGGATCGCCCGCCACGCCCGAGCGAGCTTGTGCGAGAAATGCTGCATATCCATGGCTGCTGCTGCCAACACAATGGTTTGAGCTGACCATGGTCGTAGTGGGTAGAAATGAAGACGAATTTAAACCGATCCGGCAAAGTTCGTAGCAACGCGGCAGCCAGTCTTGCCGAGCCCTTAACGCAATCGTTCAAATTTTATCGCTCGCCCGCGCCCTGCGGCACCGCCGAGATGACCACCAGGGCCTGGGCCATGGGGCCCTCGTCCGTGATGGTGACGTCGATGCGGACCTCGCAGCCGGCCGGCGTGATCTCCTGCAGCCGGCGCAGCGCGCCGCCGGTCAGCCGCATGGTGGGCCGGCCCGACGGAAGGTTGACGACGCCCATGTCGCGCCAGAACACGCCGCGGCGGAAGCCGGTGCCCAGCGCCTTGGCGCAGGCCTCCTTGGCGGCAAAGCGCTTGGCGTAGGTCTCGACCCGGTTGGCCCGCCGCTCGGCGCGCGCCCGCTCGGTCTCGGTGAAGATGCGGCTGAGAAAGCGCTCGCCGTGGCGCTCGACCGTGCGCTCGATGCGCCGGATATCGACCAGGTCGGAACCGATGCCGAGGATCATGGCCAACGTTACGCTTCCGATTTGACACGCTTGGGCAAGATAGGCCGGCGCCAACCGTTCCTTCAACGCGTGGCTGACGCCTTCGCCCTGCCCCGGTCCATGGCGGCACGCATCGTTTTTACGACCGCCGCAAGACCGTCGGACAGCGCCGCGCCGACGAGGAAATGCCCGATGTTGAGCTCGACCACCTCGGGCAGCGCGGCAATCGTTTCGGCTGTGACATAATCGAGGCCGTGGCCAGCGTGCACTTCCAGGCCGGCCGCGCGTGCCAGCCGCGCGCCCGTGCGGATCAGCTCAAATTCGGCCTCGCCGCTGCGGCCGGCCGCGACGGCGTCGCACCAGGCGCCGGTATGAATCTCGATGACCGGCGCGCCGACCTGCACGGCCGCCTCGATCTGGCGTGCATCGGCGGCGATGAACAGCGACACCCGGATGCCGGCCTCGCTGAGTCTGGCCACCACGGGCTTGAGCGTGTTGTGCATGCCGGCAACGTCGAGCCCGCCTTCGGTGGTAACCTCCTGGCGGCGCTCGGGCACCAGGCAGGCGGCGTGCGGCCTGGTCTTCACCGCGATGTCGGTCATCTCGCCGGTGGCGGCCATTTCCAGGTTGAGCGGCCGGACAAGCTCGGCCTTGAGGCGGGCGATGTCGTCGTCGCGGATGTGGCGGCGGTCCTCGCGCAGATGCGCCGTGATGCCGTCGGCGCCGGCCGCGATGGCCGCATGCGCCGCCGCCACCGGGTCGGGGTGGCGCCCGCCGCGCGCGTTGCGCAGCGTCGCCACGTGATCGATGTTGACTCCCAGACGCAGTTTAGGAATATCAGACATTCTATTGATATAATTCGATGTTTTATCCTCAGGAGCGCCCTTCTTGGGCGCTCCCTGCAAACTATATCTCGCCATCAAAGACAAGGGGCAACCACGCGGGTTGCCCCCACGGCCCCGATTGATCGCGGATCGCCCTACCCGTTCACCCGCTCCACCTTGGCCACCACGGCCTTGGCGCGCAGCTGCGCGATCAGGGCGTTGAGGTGCTTCAGATCGTAGACTTCGAGATCGATGAGCAGGTCTGTGAAGTCGGGCGCCCGCCGCGTCATGCGGATGTTGTCGATGTTGCCGTCGTGCTCGGCGATCACCTGGGCGATCTGCGCCAGAGTGCCGGGCTCGTTGAGCGACTGCACGGCAATGCGCGCGGGAAACCGCTGCGGCCCGCTGTCGTCGACGTCCCAGCGCACGTCGAGCCAGCGCCAGCGCTCGCTGTCATCGTCGAAGTCCTTCAGCGCCGGCGACTGGATCGGGTAGATTGTGATGCCCTCGCCGGGCGTCATGATGCCGACGATGCGGTCGCCCGGCACGGCGCCGCCGTCGGGCGCGAACCGCACCGGCAGGTCGCTGTTGGTGCCGCGGATCGGGATAGAGCAGCTGTCGGTGGTGTCCGGCACCTTGAACTTGAGCGGCAGCGCCTTCTTGAGCCCGAACCAGCCGCTGTCGGCCTTCGGCGCCGGCGCCAGCGTGGCGCGCTCCTCCTTGTAGTCGGGATACATGGCGCGGGCGACGTCGGAGGCCTTCATCTCGCCGCGCCCGACAGCGGCCATCACCTCCTCGACCGACGACCGCGCCAGCCGCGGCAAGGCGCCCTGCAGCTTCTCGTCGGAATAATCCTTCTTGGCGCGCAGGAACAGGCGCTCGACGATGCGCCGCCCGAGCCCGGCATACTGCGCGCGCACTGCCGCGCGGGTGGCGCGGCGGATGGCGGCGCGCGCCTTGCCGGTGACGACGATCGATTCCCATGCCGCCGGCGGCGCCGCTTGCGCCTTCGAGGTGAGGATCTCGACCTCGTCGCCGTTGCCAAGCTCGGAGACCAGCGGGGCGATCTTGCCGTTGATCTTGGCCCCCACCGCCGTGTTGCCGACGTCGGTGTGCACCGCGTAGGCGAAGTCGATGGCCGTGGCCCGGCGCGGCAGCGCCACCAGCCGGCCCTTGGGGGTGAAACAGAACACCTGGTCGTGGAACAGCTCGAGCTTGGTGTGCTCCAAAAATTCTTCCGAATTGGAGCCTTCCGACAGGAGCTCGATGGTGTGGCGCAGCCAGCCATAGGCGCTCGATTCGCGCGACAGCATCTCCGACGGCGTGCCGTGGCCGTCCTTGTACAGCGCATGCGCCGCGATGCCGTATTCGGCGATCTCGTGCATCTCGGCGGTGCGGATCTGGAGCTCGACGCGCTGGTTTTCCGGCCCGATGACGGTGGTGTGGATGGATCGATAGTCGTTCTGCTTGGGCGTCGAGATATAGTCCTTGAACCGCCCCGGCACCATCGGCCAGGTGGTGTGCACGATGCCGAGCGCGCGGTAGACCTCCTCGGCGGTCTGCAAGATCAGGCGGAACCCGAAAATGTCGGACAGCTGCTCGAAGCCGATCGATTTCCGTTCCATCTTGCGCCAGATCGAGTAGGCCCGCTTCTGCCGGCCCTTGACCTCGACCGCGATGCCGCGTTCGGCCAGCTTGCGCTTGAGCTGCTGCTCGATCTCCCGGATCAGGCCGCGATTGCGCTCGGCCACATTGGTCAGGCGCTGGGTGACCACGCGGAATGCGTCGGGGTGCAGCTCCTGGAACGATAGGTCCTCGAGCTCGTCGCGCATCTCCTGCATGCCCATGCGGCCGGCCAGCGGCGCATAGATGTCGAGCGTCTCCTCCGCCATGCGCCGGCGCGTCTCGGGCCGGGCATGCTCGAGCGTGCGCATGTTGTGCAGGCGGTCGGCGAGTTTCACCAGCAGCACCCGCACGTCGTCCGCGATGGCGAGCAGGAGCTTGCGCAGGTTCTCCGCCTGCTTGGCCTCCTTGGTGACGAGGTCGAGTTTTTTCAGCTTGGTCAGACCCTCGACCAGGGTGCCGATGTCGTGGCCGAACAGTTCGTCGATCTCGGCGCGGGTGGCCGGCGTATCCTCGATCGTGTCGTGCAGCAGCGCCGCCACGATGGTGGCGTCGTCCAGCTTGAGGTCGGTCAGGATCGCCGCCACTTCGAGCGGATGGGAGAAGTAGGGATCGCCCGACGCCCGCACCTGGCTGCCGTGCGCCTTCATGGCATAGACGTAGGCGCGGTCGAGCAGCGCCTCGTTGCTGTTGGGATTGTAACGCCGCACTCGCTCGATAAGCTCGAACTGCCGCATGACCCGCGGCTTTTTCTCTTTTATTTCAGGCTCTTGGGCGGAAGTATCGAGCTCCGCCAGCGCAGTCATCCCGGCCTCGCGCGCGTCGCGGCGGCGCGGCTGGTTCTGCATGCGCGGCAGCTTGGTGCCGGGCTGGGGCACGCCATAACCTCCTGGCGCGGCGCCGGCCGAGCGCCGCGATCAGGAGGATATCACGCTCAATCACGATCTCCGCAAGGATTGCGGGCCCATGATTGCCAAAAAGTGACGACCGGTGGGGGAAATTGGGAGGATCACTCCTCCTCGTCCGGCTCCATCGGCTCGGGCTGCTGCTCGGGCGGGGTCAGGCCCTCCAGGCCGCGCAGCAGCTCTTCCTCGGTCATCCGGTCGCCGACGATCTCGGTATCGTCGACGTCGACCCCCTCGCCGCCGATCAGCGGCACCGCCTCGGGCTCCGGCTCGTCCACCTCGACGTACTTCTGCAGCGAATGGACGAGCTCTTCCCGCAGGTCCTCGGGCGAGATGGTCGTCTCCGCGATCTCGCGCAGCGCCACGACGGGGTTCTTGTCGTTGTCGCGCTCGACCGTGATCGGCGCCCCGGACGAGATCATGCGCGCGCGATGGCTCGCCAGGAGGACGAGATCGAAGCGATTCTCGACCTTGTCGATACAGTCTTCCACGGTGACACGGGCCATGGGCTCGTTATCCTTCGCTCGGTGGTATGGAGAGTTGGCCGTTACCTAGTCCGGCCGGCGGCAAAGCGCAAGGCCGCATTTTGGCCTTGGCGGGCGCATAGGGCTCTGTTAGGCAACGGCCGGGAACCCAATTGCCACCTAGTCCGTTTCATACCATTGGGCCCGGCAGCGCGCCGGCCCCGCGCGATATGACCCCGGACCTTAATGTTCATGTTCCCGTTGAGATCATCATGTCGCCCTGGCCGCACTCCGGCGCGGCGCTTCGATTGATCGACGCGGCATTTGATTTAAGAGTGAACCGATGGCCGCCGAAACCGAAAAAATTGCGCTGTTCATTGACGGCGCCAACCTCTATGCCACCGCCAAGGCGCTGGGCTTCGACATTGACTACAAGCGCCTGCTGCGCGAGTTCCAGTCGCGCGGCTATCTGCTGCGGGCGTTCTACTACACGGCCGTCATCGAGGATCAGGAATACTCCTCGATCCGGCCGCTGATCGACTGGCTCGACTACAACGGCTACACGGTGGTCACCAAGGCCACCAAGGAGTTCGTCGATCAGACCGGACGGCGCAAGGTCAAGGGCAACATGGACATCGAGCTTGCCGTCGATGCCATGGAGATCGCCGAGCATATCGACCAGATGGTGCTGTTCTCCGGTGACGGCGATTTCCGCTCGCTGGTCGAGGCCATGCAGCG
>DATFWC010000441.1:0-18786 GCA_035259885.1 Xanthobacteraceae bacterium | reverse complement strand
TGCCGCGCGAAGCCATGCGGGCGCTCGTGGTCATCGTCGGCGCGCTGCTCACCGCCATTTTTGCCTGGCGGTATTGGTTCGCGCCGTAGGGTGGGCAAAGGCGCGCAGACACTGCGCCACCAACACACGATGCGTTGCGATCGCGCCGTGCCCACCATTGTTGGAGAAGCCGCACGCGTGGGCACGGCGCGTTCCACGCCATCATTTGTTGAAGCGCCTGAGCTACGCGCCTTTGCCCACCTACGGCGCTATCTCGACAGGCCGTTTCCACGCGGGCTACGGAGAACGCGGGTTATGTCCTGAGAAATTCGTCGGCCGTGAACAGGGCGCGGAAGGGCAGGTGCAGCGCGGCGAAATTCTCCTCGGCCCCTTCCAGCCGGTCGACGATGGTGAGCACCAGTACCACGTTGGCGCCCTCCTGTTGGACGGCCTCGACGGCCTGGATCGCCGAGCCGCCGGTGGTGGTGACGTCCTCGACGATGACGACGTTCCTGCCGCGCAGGCTCTCGCTCTTGGGCAGACCTTCCACCAGCTTCCGCTCGCCGTGCTCCTTCGCCTTCTTGCGTACGAAGAATGCCCCGATGGCGCGGCCACGGCGATGGCTTGCAACGGACGCCGCCGTGGCGATCGGTATCGCGCCCATGGCCAGGCCACCGACATAGTCGACCGCAAGTCCTTCCAGCGCGTCTGCGATCATGTCGCCGATATAGGTGGCCCCGGCGGCATGCAGCGTCGTCGGCCGCAGATCGAAATAGAAGTCGCTCTCGCGCCCGGACGCCAGCTTGATCCTGCCGCGGCCAAACGAGCGCTGCCGGATCAGCTCGAACAACGCGGCGCGCCGGTCATCGTCGTCCGCCTGACGGCGCATCGGCTGCATGGTCGCCCTCGGTTGATTTAAAACAGCGCGCTTATATCCCCGGTCACTGAACGAGACAAATATCGCCGGGGATAAGTCATTGGCGCTCAACCGCGCGCCGCGAGCGCGGCGAGCCGATCGTTGAGCTCGCTCGCGGGATCGCTCAGCGGATCGAGCACGGTGAAGTGATTGGCGTCGGGGATTTCCAGGCCCGCCGTGTGGACGCCGGCCTTGCCCCAGGCCTCCACGATGATTCTGTTCTGCCGGCGGAATTCGCTGCTCTCCAGCGCGCCGCACCAGGCGTCGAGGCTGCGCCCGGCCGGCGCCGGCCAGAACAATGGCGAGCTCTCGCGCGCCTGTTCCAGCGTCAGGCGCAGGTCCTGATTCATCGACACGCCGGCGAGCGGCGACAAGTCGAACAGGCCGGAAATGGCGCAGGCGGCCGGCACCAGATCGACCGGCGCCTCGGCGCCGCCGGCACGCCAATCGGTGGCCACCAGGCAGGCGGCGAGATGGCCGCCGGCCGAGTGGCCATAGACGAAGATTCTTCGCCCGAATCGTCGCCACAGATAGAGGCAGGCCTGCCGCATCTGCCCAATGATGGTCTCGATCGTCACCTGCGGACAGAGATCGTAGCCGACGACCGCGACCGTCATGCCACGCTCATTGAGGCCCCTGGCCACATGGCTGAACAGGGCCGGCGCCAGCGAGCGCCAATAGCCGCCATGGATGAACAGCGCCAGAGGCGCGGCGGCGCCGTCCGCCGGACAGAACAGGTCGATGGTCTGGCGCGGCGTCGGACCATAGGCGAGGCCCAGTTCGGCGCGCCCCGCCTCCTGCGCCTCGGCGCGGTAGGCGCCGGCATCACGCTCCCACCGGGCGAAAATCTCCGGGTGATCGGGAACGCGGGCGCGGTTGTTGTACTCGGCTTCGTAATCGATCGTCATGAACCGCCCTGCCCCCAAGGCGCCAAACTTGAAGCATCGGCCGCCGGCGCACAAGGCGAGACCGCGCACCCGGTCCTGCTTTGTTCTTGCCGGCAAACCGGGCTATGACAGGGCCCGGGAGAGGCGCATGAAGGTCGACGGAATACACACCCGCAGCATCTGGGTCGAATCGGACGGTGCCAGCGTCGGCATCATCGACCAGACGCTTTTGCCGCATCGCTATGAGACCACGGTCCTGGCCGGTGTCGACGATGCGGCGCGGGCGATCAGCACCATGCAGGTGCGGGGGGCTCCGCTGATCGGCGCGACCGCGGCCTATGGGATGTGCCTGGCGCTGCGCGCGGAGGCGTCCGACGACGCGCTCGAGCGGGCCTACCGTCAGCTTCTCGCCACGCGGCCGACCGCCATCAACCTCAGATGGGCGCTCGACGAGATGGTGGCGGCGGTGCGCAACCGTCCGCGCCACGAGCGCGTGGCGGCCGCCTACCGCCGCGCCGCCGAGATCTGCGACGAGGACGTGGCGATCAACCAGGCGATCGGCCGCCACGGGCTCACGCTCATCGAGCGCATCGCCGCCGGCAAGCAGCCGGGCGAGCCCGTCAACGTGCTCACCCATTGCAATGCCGGCTGGCTGGCGACGGTGGATGTCGGCACCGCCACGGCGGCGATCTACACGGCGCACGACAAGGGTGTGCCCGTCCACGTCTGGGTGGACGAGACGCGGCCGCGCAATCAGGGCGCCTCGCTCACCGCCTGGGAGCTCGGCCACCACGGCGTGGCGCACACGGTCATTCCGGACAATACCGGCGGCCACCTGATGCAGCACGGCCGGGTGGATCTGGCTATCGTCGGCACCGACCGCGTCACCGCCCAGGGCGACGTGTGCAACAAGATCGGCACCTATCTCAAGGCGCTGGCGGCGGCCGACAACGGCGTGCCGTTCTACGTGGCGCTGCCCTCGCCCACCATCGATTTCGGCGTGATCGACGGCCGCGACATTCCGATCGAGCAGCGGGCTGCCGACGAAGTTACCTCCATGACGGGTCGCACCGCCGACGGCCGCATCGAGACGGTACGCATCGTGCCGGACGGCTCCGCGGTCGCCAACTACGGATTCGACGTGACGCCGGCACGGCTCGTCACCGGGCTGATCACCGAACGCGGCGTGATCGAGGCGTCGCGCGCGGCGCTGAAACACGCATTTCCGGAGCGCGCAGCGGCCGCCCAGCGGCCAGCGGCGGCGGAATAGTCGGGATGGCCAGCATGGAGCGAGCGCCCCAGTTTCCGTTCATGCATCAGCCGACGCCGGCCACCGCGGTGTCAGAGGCTGCGCCGACGACGCGGCTCGACGGCCGCCAGTCACCCGCCGCGCTGGCGGTGGCGCGCGGCACTGCGCGGCTCCTGCATTCGCTCGGGCTTGCCTGCGTGGGCGAACTGGCGCTGCCCTCCGGCCGGCGCGCCGATCTGGTGGCGCTGGGCCACAACGGCGACATCTGGATCGTCGAGATCAAATCCTCGGTTGCCGACTTCCGCGCCGACCAGAAATGGATGGACTATCGCCTCCATTGCGACCGGCTGTTCTTTGCCACCACGCTCGAGGTTCCGTGCGAGATCTTTCCCAAGGATACCGGGCTCATCGTGGCCGACGCCTTCGGCGCTTCGATCGTCTGCGAGGCGCCGGAGCATCGGCTGCCGGCTGCCACGCGCCGCAGCATGATTCTGCGCTTCGCCCACGCCGCCGCCCTGCGGCTGCAGGCGCTGGCCGATCCGGGCGGCCCGTACGGGCCGGAGTTCTGATCGCCCGTAGCCCGGATGAGCGAAGCGAAATCCGGGATCGGCTTGTCCCGCATGTCGCTTACGCTCATGCGGGCTACCGGGCCTGGAGTTCTGATCGCGCATAGGCGCACCACGCAAATACGCCTACTCGGGCAAACGCCCGTCCCGCTATACTTCACGTCCCGGCGGCAGAGTCGCAAAAGAACCGCCGCAGCGCCCGAGGGAGGCTCGCATGAAATCGTGGCTGGTGGGATTGGTCGTGCTCGTCAGCCCGGCCGCATATGCGCAATCCGTTCCGGAAATCCCCTACGAGTCGGTGCCCAACCTGCTCAAGCTGCCGCCCGACATGCATCTCGGCGAGGTCGCCGGCGTGGCGGTCAATTCCAAGGGGCACATCTTCGTCTACGCGCGCGGCGGCTCGAGCCAGGGCCCGGCCTTCGGCAATACGGCTTCGCAAATTCTCGAATTCGACGGCAACGGCGTCTACCTGCGCGAGATCGGCAAGAACCTCTATGCCTGGGCCTTCGCGCACACGGTGCGCGTGGACAAGGACGACAACATATGGGCCACCGACAAGGGCTCCGACATGGTCATCAAGTTCAACCCGGAAGGCCGGGTCGAGATGGTGTTCGGCCGCAAGTCGGAGTCGTCGGACGCCGAGGCGCATCCGCACGAGCGCAACGCCAACCCGCCGCCGCCGCACGTGGACGGCCGCTTTCGCCAGCCGACCGACGTCACCTGGGATCCGGCCGGCAACATCTATATCAGCGACGGGTATGTGAACTCGCGCATCGCCAAGTACGACCGCAACGGTGACTGGGTGAAGTCATGGGGCCAGCGCGGCAAGGGGCCGGGCGAGTTCAACCTGGTGCACACGATCGCAGCCGACACCCAGGGCAACATCTACGCCGGCGACCGCAACAACCGGCGCATCCAGGTGTTCGACGGCGATGGCAATTACAAGCGCGAGATCAAGATCGACGTGCCGTTCGACGCCGATGCCAAGCCGGCCATCGGCAACAAGCCGGACCTCAGCAACTACCTGCAGACCGGCGGCAGCTTCGCCCCCGGCGCGCCGTGGGCGATCTGCATCACGCCACCGCCGAACCAGGTGCTGTACAGCTCGGACTCCTATCCGGGCCGCATCTACAAGCTCAGCCTCGACGGAAAAGTGCTCGGCGTGCTCGGCAAGTCCGGCAAGCAGCTCAAGCAGTTCGGCTGGATCCACGAGATCGCCTGCCCGTCCGAGAACGAGCTCTACGTCGCCGAAATCCTCAATTGGCGGGTCCAGAAGCTGCTGCTCAAGCCCGACCCGCAGCAGCGAGCGGAGGCACCGAAGTGATGCCCCGTAGGGTGGGCTGAGCGCGCTCCGTCCGATCGATTTGTTGTAGGGCTTGGCGCGCGAAGCCCACGCGGTTTTGTGCGTCGACGTAAAGGATCGCGTGGGCTTCGGCGCGCTGCGCCGAGCAAGGATCCGGCGAAAGAGCAGGCGCCTCAGCCCACCCTACTGCGAGCTCAGCGTTACTTCGGCGCGCGCTTGGCCAGGATGCGCTGGAGCGTGCGGCGATGCATGTTGAGACGGCGGGCCGTCTCGGACACGTTGCGCCCGCACAGTTCGTAGATGCGCTGGATGTGCTCCCAGCGCACGCGATCAGCCGACATCGGGTGCTCGGGCGGGTCGGCTTTCCTGCCGTCGACGGCGAGCAACGCATTGACGACGTCGTCGGCATCCGCCGGCTTGGCCAGATAGTCGACGGCGCCGAGCTTTACGGCGTTGACCGCGGTGGCGATATTGCCGTAGCCGGTGAGCACGATACCGCGCGCATCGGCTCGCCGCCGCTTGAGCGCCGAGATCACGTCGAGCCCGTTGCCGTCGCCGAGCCGCATGTCCACGACCGCGAAGGCCGGCGGGTTCTGCTCGACCTGCAAGAGCCCGTCGGCGACCGATTCGGCCACCGTCACCTTGAAGCCGCGCGACTCCATGGCCCGCGCCAGCCGGGCGAGAAAAAGTTTGTCGTCTTCGACGATCAACAGCGAGCGGTCGCCAGAGCCCCCCGCAACGACATCGTTCATGTGATGCTGCTCCCTCGTGCGCCCCGCAAGCCAGGATGCCGGAACCAGGCGGCAATGCCCGGGCCCACCCCTGGATCTAGGCATGCTTCGGGCAGGTCTCAAGAGGCGGCCAGGTCCTCCAGCCGGGCGGCCGGCCGCTCGAAATCGGGCCGGTCCCAGCGCACCCGAACCACGGCCCCGGTTTCCGGCCGGGCGCGGTTGGCCAGCGCCAGCGTGGCGCCGGAACGTTCCAGCAACGTCTTGGCGATGAAAAAGCCCAGGCCCAGGCCGATTGGGTCGGTATCGGTCGAGGTCGATTGCACGCCGCGCGTCGTCACATAGGGCTCGCCGATCCGGTCCATGATCTCGGTGGAGAACCCAGGCCCGTCGTCCGCGATCGTGATCGCGACCTGCTTGGCGCTCCAGCGCACCGCCACCTCCACCCGGCTCTTGGCAAAATCGACCGCGTTCTCGACCAGGTTCCCGAGGCCATAGAGGAGGGCCGGATTGCGCGCCCCGACCGGCTCAGCGGCGCGGTCAGGGGGCAGGACCACCTCGATCTCCACGCCGAAATTGCGGTGCGGCGCGATCACCTCCTCGATCAGGGTCGAGATCTTCATGCGGTCGAACGGCTGCCCGGTATCGGCCGAGAGCTCGGCCAGCTTGGCCAGGATCTCGCGGCACCGCTGCGTCTGCTCGCGCAGCAGCCGCACGTCCTCGGCATGCGGCGAATCGGGCCCCAGCGCGCGCTCGAGCTCCTTTGCGACCACCGCGATGGTGGAGAGCGGCGTTGCCAGCTCGTGCGCGGCGGCCGCCGCGAGCCCATCGAGCTGCGAGAGATGCTGCTCGCGGGCCAGGACCAGTTCGGTGGCGGTGAGCGCGTCGGCCAGCCGGCGCCCCTCCTCGGCGACGAGCCAAGCGTAGACGCCGATGAACGCGATGGCCAGCAGGATCGAGAACCAGATGCCCAAGATGTAGAGCGGCGGCAGCAGCAACGGCTCGTCGCTCGTCCACGGCAGCGGGTAGTGGATGAACACCAGCGCGGTGGCACACACCGATGCGAACACACCGAGCAGGAGCGTCATGCGCGGCGGCAGCGCCGTGGCCGAGATCAGCACCGGCGCGAGCAGCATGAAGGCAAACGGATTCTGCATTCCGCCGGTGAGAAACAGCAGCACCGTGAGCTGGGCGGTGTCGAAGGCGAGCAGCCACGCGGCGCGATCCGGTTCGAGCCGCTGTGTCACGCGAAAGCGCAGGCGCAGCGCCACGTTGAGCCAGACCGAGACGGCGATCACGGCGGCACAGGCGGTCAGCGGCAGATCGAAATCGAGCCCGAAATTCACCAGCAGCACGGCGGCCGTCTGTCCGATCACCGCGAGCCAGCGCAGGCGCGTCAGGGTGGCGAGGCGCACGTAGCCTTGCGTATGGCGAAGCTGGTGAAGGTCCTGGACCGGCATGGCGATTAATGTAATGCACCGGTCCGGCGGATGCAGCAGCGCGCCAGGGGCGCGCCGCCGGCGCCGGATGTATCGGGCCTTGCGGCCCGCGTGCGCCGACGCCAATTGTCGGCGATTGTGCAGGATTTGCCCGAGCCAAGGCCTTCATGACCCGCAACCCCGCCATCACGGTCGACCAGCTCGTCAAGATCTACAAGACGGCGACCGCGGTCGACGGCATCTCGTTCGCGCTGGAAGCCGGCTCGATCACCGGGCTGCTGGGCGGCAACGGCGCCGGCAAGACCACCACCATCGCGACCATCATGGGCTTGGTGATTCCCACGTCCGGACGGGTCAGCGTGCTCGGCGTCGACATGACGCACAACCGCCACCGGGTGCTGCACCGGATGAATTTCGAGAGCCCCTACGTGGAAATGCCGATGCGGCTCACCATCAGGCAGAACCTCACGGTATTCGGCATGCTGTATGGCGTCGCCGACATCGCGACACGGATCGCCGCCCTCGCCGCCGAGCTGGATCTCACTGACCTCCTCGACCGGCCGACCGGAAAGCTCTCGGCCGGCCAGAAGACCCGGGTGTCGCTCGCCAAGTCGCTGATCAACCAGCCCGATGTGCTGTTGCTGGACGAGCCGACGGCCTCGCTCGACCCCGACACGGCCGACTGGGTGCGCGGCCGGCTCGAACGCTACCGCGCCGAGCGCGGCGCCACTGTGCTGCTCGCCTCGCACAACATGAGCGAGGTCGAACGGCTGTGCGAGCGCGTCATCATCATGAAGAAGGGCCGGATCGAGGACGACGACACGCCGCAGCACCTGCTCGCGCGCTATGGCCGCCGCACCCTGGAGGAGGTGTTCCTTGACGTCGCCCGCGGCCGCGGCGAAGCCCGCCAGGCGGCGCAATGAGCACGGCGCAGTCGGTCGCCTATTCGCCGCGCCGCGTCGCCGCCATGGTGCTGCGCTATTGGTACCTCCTGCGGTCCTCGTGGGTGCGGCTCATCGACCTGATCTACTGGCCGACCGTGCAGATGCTGACGTGGGGTTTCCTGCAGCTCTATATCGGGGAAAACGCCAGCTTCTTCGCCCGCGCCAGCGGCATTTTCATTGGCGCGGTGCTGTTGTGGGACATTCTGTTCCGTGGCCAGATCGGGTTCGCGGTGTCGTTCCTCGAGGAGATGTACGCGCGCAACCTCGCCAACCTGATGATGAGCCCGCTGCGCCCGACCGAGTTCATCACCGCCCTGATGATCATGAGCATCGTGCGGCTGGCCATCGGTCTGGTGCCGGTGACCCTGCTGGCGATCGCCTTCTTCGGATTCAATCTCTACAGCCTCGGGCTGGCGCTGGCTTTGTTCTTCGCCAACCTGATCTTGACCAGCTGGGCGGTGGGTATCTTCGTGTCCGGCCTGGTGCTGCGCAACGGGCTCGGCGCCGAGACCTTTGCCTGGAGCATCATGTTCCTGTTCCTGCCGCTGGCCTGCGTCTACTACCCGGTCGCCGTGCTGCCCGCCGTCCTGCAATACGCGGCCTGGGCGCTGCCGCCGACCTACGTGTTCGAGGGCATGCGGGCGCTGCTCATCGACCACGTCTTCCGCGGCGACCTCATGTGGCAGGCCTTCGTGCTCAACCTCGTGTACATGGCGGCGGCGGTCGCCGCCTACCTCAGGCTGGTCGACAGCGCGCGCGATCAGGGAGCGCTGCTCCAGTCCGGCGAATGAACCTTTTGCGGCTGGAATCGTCCAATGCAGGCCGGGTCGCTGCCGCATCGCGGCAGGGGAGACGGAACAAACGTGGCGCGTTGCGGTTGTAGCCTAGGTGAATTGCGGTTGTAGCCTAGGCGAATAAAGCTGAGGTTTACGCCCCGTTAAGCGAAATTAGACTTGAATTGGCGGCTGCCGCACTTATTACTTTGTGCGGTGCATCACGGGCTGGGGATGAAGCACTGAGCGTGGCGCCGCAGGACGCGGCAAGCGGCTGCTTGATCTCCACGAAAACGACGCAACTGCGTTGCGCCCGCGACGGCGAAAGGCCTTGCGATGGCGTTCGAACAATTCGGAATGGAGGGCCTGCCCTTCTATTACTGGTACGAGATGCAGCATGCGGCTCTCGGCCCGTTCCGCGCGGCGGCAGATGCGACCCGCCTGTTCTACCAGAATCCGATCAACCCGCTGGCCCATACGACGCTCGGCAAGTCGATTGCAGCCGGCTGCGAGATGTTCGAGCGGGCGACGCGGCGCTACGGCAAGCCCGAATGGAATCTCGAACCGCTCAAGATCAACGGCGAGCGCGTCGCGGTGCATCCCGAGATCGTGTGGCAGCGCCCGTTCTGCAACCTGGTCCACTTCGAGCGCGCGTTGCCGGACAGCTATCGCCGGCACCCGAAGCTGCTGATCGTGGCGCCGATGTCCGGCCACTATGCCACGCTGCTGCGCGGCACGGTCGAGGCCTTCCTGCCGAACCACGACGTCTACATCACGGACTGGGTCGACGCCCGGATGGTGCCGCTGGCGCTGGGCGCCTTCGATCTCGACGACTATATCGACTACCTCATCTCGATCCTGCACTACCTGGGCGGCGACACCCATATCGTCGCGGTGTGCCAGCCGTCGGTGCCCGTGCTCGCCGCCGTGTCGTTGATGGAGGCGCGCAACGATCCCTACTCCCCCACCACCATGGTGCTGATGGGCGGCCCGATCGATACCCGCGTCAATCCCACCGCCGTCAACACGCTCGCCGAGCAGCGAGGCATCGAGTGGTTCCGCCGCAACGTGATCGCCCAGGTGCCGTTCCCCAATCCCGGCATGATGCGCGAGGTCTATCCGGGCTTCCTGCAGCTCAGCGGGTTCATGAGCATGAATCTCGACCGCCATCTCGGCGCGCACCGTGAGATGTTCATGCATCTCGTGCGCGGCGACGGCGATTCCGCCCAGAAACACCGCGAATTCTATGACGAATACCTGGCGGTGATGGATCTCGCCGCCGAGTTCTACCTGCAGACCGTCGAAACCGTGTTCCTCAGGCACGCGCTGCCGAAAGGCGAGATGATGCACCGCCGGACGCCTGTGGATCCGTCGCGCATCCGCAACGCCTCCCTGCTCACGGTGGAAGGCGAGAAGGACGACATTTCCGGCGTCGGCCAGACCGAAGCGGCGCATCGCCTGTGCACCGGCATCCCGGCAGAACGCAAGGCGCACCACCTGCAGCTCGGCGTCGGCCACTACGGCGTGTTCAATGGCTCGCGCTTCCGCAGCGAGATTGCACCGCGCATCGCCGACTTCATCCTGTCGAACCAGAAGCGCGTGAAGTCCGGCTGGCGGCGCGCCATCGCCAAGGTGTGAATCGCCTCGGGCCGCGCTTTTTCCGCCCGACCGGCCCTCATCCCGCGGTCACATGTCGGCCGTGGCAATGACTCTGTTCCCATGCACCGCCGGGTTCCATTTTGCGCTAAAAAATGAACTGTAATTCGGCAATTTAGCCACGACATGTAGGGTGATCGGGTTCGGAAAATCTACATTTGGGGGCTCATTCAAAGTGGCTGCAAGCCCTTGCGGATGTCGGCAGAATCGGCCCCAGCCCCCGCTTCGGATTCCCCCGCCATGCCGCTGCGTGCCCTCCTCTACCGTCGCCCTACCGAACCAAAAACCATCACGCTCGTGTTCGACAGCATGATGTATCTGGTGCGGCTCAGCCGTCACCGCCGCGCGCGCCGCTATACGTTGCGCATCCACGCGGCCACGCGCGAAGTCGTCCTCACCATTCCGCCGCGCGGCAATCTCAAGGAGGCGAAAGCCTTCGCCGAGCGGCATGGCGGATGGATCGCGGCGCGCCTCGGTCGCCTGCCGAAGGCCGTGCCGTTCGCGCACGGCACGGTCGTGCCGCTGCGCAACATGGCGCACCGCATCGTGCATCGCCGCAGCATGCGCGGCACCGTGTGGCGGGAGACCGACAATCGCGGCAACCGGCTGATCTGCGTCGCCGGCGAGGCGCCGCACATCGCGCGCCGCATCAGCGACTTCCTCAAGCGCGAAGCCAAGCGCGACCTCGACGCAGCCGCCAGCCGCTATGCCGAGGAACTCGGCGTGAAGTTCAGGCGGATCGCGGTGCGCGACCAGTCGAGCCGCTGGGGCTCGTGCTCCACCACTGGCGTGCTGTCGTTCTCGTGGCGGCTGATCCTGGCGCCACCCTTCGTGCTCGACTACCTCGCGGCTCACGAAGTGGCGCATCTCGTTGAAATGAATCACTCGCCGCGGTTCTGGCGTCTGCTCGAGCGCCTGTGCCCGAACATGGCGCGCGCCAAGGTCTGGCTCGACGTGCACGGGCCCGACCTGCACCGCTATGGCGCACCGGAGGCGCGGCGTGGCCACAACGGCCGCCTCTCCGACACGGCCGACCTCTGACCATTGCCGGGTGCAACGGCCTGCGCCGCCGCTGGAGGCGAAAATCTCGACACGCGCCGGCGGAGCCGGTACAGGGCGCCGACCCACCCATGCTGCGCCCCGACACTTTCGCGCTGACGGCGCTGCTCGCCCTCATCACGGCGCTCGGGCCGGTGTCGACGGACATGTACCTGCCGTCGCTGCCGGACATCGGCCGCCTGCTGGCGGCAAGCGCGGCCGAGGTGCAGCTGACACTCTCCGCCTACCTGGTCGGATTTGCCGGCGGCCAGATCGTCTATGGACCGTTCTCCGACCGCTATGGCCGCAAGCCGGTGCTGCTCGTGGGGCTCGCGCTGTTCTGTGGCGCCAACCTGATCTGCGCCGCCGCCCCGAGCATCGAAGTGCTGATCGCGGCGCGCGCCCTGCAGGCGCTGGGCGGATCGGGCGCGATCGTGGTGGCGCGCGCCATCGTACGCGACCTGTACTCCGGCGCCCGCGCCGGACGCGAGCTGTCGCTGATGGGATCGATCATGGCGGTGGCACCCATCGCGGCGCCGCTGATCGGCGGCGTGCTGCAGACGGCGTTCGGCTGGCGCGCGAACTTCATCGTCGCCCTCCTGGTCGGGCTCATCGCCGCCGTCACGGTGTGGCGCGCTCTGCCCGAGACCCTGGCCAGGCGCGCAGCCGAGCCGATGTCGTTCCGCGCCATCGCGCGCGCATATGCGGGCCTGCTCGCCAACGGTGCTTTCGTGGCCCATCTCGGAATCCTCGCGGCGAGCTTTGCCGGCCTGTTCGCCTGGATCTCGGGCTCCCCCTTCGTGCTGCAGGATCTCTACGGCCTCTCCGCCTTCGGCTACAGCATCGTGTTCGCGATCTGCAGCGTGGGCTTTCTGGCCGGAACGTTTGCGGCGAGCGCCATTGTCGAACGGCTCGGCCTCGGGCCGACGATTGGCCTGGGCTCCTGCGCACTGGCGGCCGGAGGCATATCGATGTGCGCCGCGCTCGCGCTCGGCGCGACCTCGGTGGTGGCGATCGTGCTGCCAACCACGCTCTACCTGTTCGGGCTGGGCCTGGCGATGCCGCAGGCCATGGCCGGCGCGCTCACGCCGTTTCCCCATCGCGCCGGCGCCGCCTCGTCGCTCGCCGGCTTCGTGATGCAGAGTTCGGCCGCGATCCTCGGCGCCGTGGTCGGTCACATGCTGGGCGACAGCGCCTGGCCGATCGCCTGGCCGCTGGCCGCGATGGGCCTCGCGGCGCTGCTCGTGTGGACGGCGTCGCGCAAGGCACGTGCCGGCGAATGGCGAATAGCGGATAGCGAATAGAGCGAGCAAGGGGCCAGCCTTCCCCTATTCGCTGCTCTCATTCGCCAAAGAATCAGTGCCGCCCGAACAGCCGATCGATGAACCAGTTGTCGAGGCCGCCGCCCTCCGGTGGCCGCGGCCGGCCGGGCTCCTGGACGGTTGCCGGCGGGCGCGCCGCCACCGGCGAGGCGCCGGGGAACAGCGCCGGAACCGACGCCACGCTGCCGCGCAGGCCGGGCAGATCCGCCACCGCGATACCCAGATGCGCCGTCTTCATGAAGCGGCTCCAGATGTCGACCGGCAGGCCGCCGCCGGTGGTCCGCTTCATCGGCGAATTGTCGTCGTTGCCGAGCCAGACACCGGTCACCAGATGGGCCGTATAGCCGATGAACCAGGCGTCGCGGAAATCCTGCGAGGTGCCGGTCTTGCCGGCAGCCGGCCAGCCGGCGACGTCGGCCTTGTGGGCGGTGCCGCTGACCAGCGTCTCCCGCATCATGGCGTTCATCATCCCGACGTGGCGCTCGTCGACGATGCGTCCGAGGCTCTGCGGCTCGTAGGCGTAAAGTTGCTTGCCGCCGGCGGTGCGCACGCGCTCCACCACGTAGGGCACGACGCCGGTGCCGCCGTTGGCGAACGGCGCGAAGGCCGATACCAGTTCGATCATCGAGACTTCCGAGGTGCCGAGCGCCAACGAGGCGTTGGCATTGAGCGGTGAGGCGATCCCCAGGCGATGCGCCGTGCGCACGATCGCCTTCGGCCCGACTTCGAGCGCGAGCCGCACCGCTACGGTGTTGAGCGAATGGGCGAGCGCCTGGGTCAGCGTCACTGGGCCGAAATACTGGCGCGTATAGTTCTCCGGCCGCCAACCCTTGATTTCGATCGGCCGGTCCTCGCGCACGGTGTCGGGGGTAAAGCCGCGCTCGAGCGCCGTGAGATAGACGAACGGCTTGAACGCCGAGCCCGGCTGGCGCTTGGCCGCAATGGCGCGATTGAACTGGCTGTCGCTGTAGCTGCGCCCGCCGACCAGCGCGCGCACGGCGCCGTCCGGCGACATGGAGATGAGGGCGCCCTGCCCGACACTGTACTTGTCGCCGCGCTGCGCCAGTTCGTCGACCAGCGCCTTTTCGGCCGCCGCCTGCAGCGTCGGCTCGATCGTTGTCTCCACCACGATGTCCTGCTCGACATTGCCGATGAGGTCGTTGAGCACGTCCATGACCCAATCGGCGATGTAGTTGGCCGCGGCGGCGGCGGGCGGCTTGATGATGCGCGGTTCCTGCGCGATCGCCGTCTTCGCCTGATTGTCGGTGAGGAAGCCGGCCTCCACCATGGCCGTGAGCACGACGTGAGCGCGGCGCTCGGCGCCGCCCGGATTGCGCGACGGCGACAGGCGCGAGGGCGACTTGACGAGGCCGGCCAGCATGGCGGCCTCGGCCAGCGTCACCTGGCGCGCCGATTTGCCGAAATAGCGCTGCGCTGCTGCCTCGACCCCGTAGGCACCGGCGCCGAAATAGACGCGGTTGAGATAGAGCTCGAGAATCTCCGCCTTGGTGAACTTGTGCTCGAGCCACAGCGCCAGCACGAGTTCCTGAATCTTGCGGTCGAGCGTGCGCGCCTGGGTCAGGAACAGATTCTTCGCCAGCTGCTGGGTGAGAGTCGAGCCGCCCTGCGACACGTTGCGACGAAGGAGGTTGGCGACCACCGCACGCCCGATGCCGACCGGGTCGACTCCGCGATGCTGATAGAAGCGGCGATCCTCGATGGCGATGAACGCGCGCGGCAGGTAGGCGGGAAGCTCCTTGAGCGCCAGCGCGGCGCCGCCCATCTCGCCGCGCGTCGCCAGCGTGCGCCCGTTGAGTCCGAGGATCTGGATCGCCGGCGGGCGCTTCGGCACTTCCAGCGACTGGATCGGCGGCAGGTGCGCGGCAAACCACACGACGGCGCCGACTGCACCGATCGCGCCCCACAGGCCGAGCACGCATCCCCAATAGACCACACGGCCGAGCCGCAGGCGCAGCCTGCCGCTGCTTGCCGGCTTGGCCTCGGCCTTGTCGCGTCGGGCCGGCCTTTCCTCCTCCTCTTCCTCCTCAGGTTCGCGGCGCGGCTGGCGCGCCGACGTCCGCGACGGCTTGTCGTCGCCGGCGCCAGCCGGGCGGTCGCGCGGCGACAGGCGCAGATTGAAGGCGGGAATCGGAAATGCGTCGAAGCGGGGCTCGCGGCGCGCTTTCGCCTTTCGTCGACTCCCCATTCCCCAGGTCCCGTTGATGCGCGGGCGCGCCCGCGCCGTTCCGTTACCGCAAGGTAAATGCAGCCGTTTAAGGGGCGGTTAAGCCGGCAGGCGCGCGGCCGGCCCTGCCATTTACGGGCCCCCCCGCCCCGGCGCGGCCGCCGTCGCCCGGTTCGGCGCGGCCGGGCGGAAAATACCACCGAAGCGCACGGATCCCGGCCCGTGGCGCGAGCGACACACCGCTCCTGATCGCGTCTAAGAGCGGCCGCCGGGGTATTTTCAAGCCTGATCGCTTGAGCATAATGGTACCGCTAACGTTCATGCGAACGACCCACGGGGAGGACCACCATGCGTAAATTGACCCTTCTGCTTGCTATCCTTGCGCTTGCAGCGACCTCATCGGTGGCTGACGCCGCCAAGAAGAAGGCGAAGCAAGCGGCCGCGGCACCGCCGCCTGCCGCCGCACAGGAACCGCCGGGAGCGCCCGGGGCCCGTGTCATCGCCGGTTACTTCCGCGAAGTCGGCAAGATCGGCCAGCCGCCGGCGCCGGCCGCCCCGGCCAAGAAAGCCGGCAAGAAGAAGTAATTCACCTGGCGACGTTCGTGAAATCGGCCGGCGTCTCGCCGGCCGGTTGTTCTTTTGGCTCCCGGCCGCACCCCTAAACGCGGAACTCGCTTACGTCACACCACCGCCGCCTTGGGGGAGCGCGGCGGCGCGTCTGCCGGCAGCGCGAACAGCTGGATAAGCGCGCGCTTGATCGCCGCCTGGCGCGGCGCCGATTCGATCTTCGCGCCCAGCAGATCCGTGACATAGAACACGTCAACCACCCGCTCGCCGAACGTCGCCACGTGGGCCGAGGCGATATTGAGGTTGAGCTTCGACAAAGTAGCGGTGAGCTCGTAGAGCAGTCCGGGCCGGTCCAGCCCGTTGACCTCCACCACCGTGTAGCGGTTGGACCATTGGTTGTTGATCATCACCTCCGGCTCGACCGCGAACGCCCTGATGCGACCCTTCGGCACCGCCCGCTTGGCCACCACCTCGGGCAGCCGCAGGTCGCCGCGCAACGCCTTCTCGATGGCGTCGGCGATGCGCACGGCGCGCCGCGCCTCGTCCTCGTCGCGATCGAACTCGCGCGACACCGAAATGGTGTCGAGCGCCATGCCGTCGGTGGTGGTGAAGATCTGCGCGTCGACGATGTTGGCGCCGGCGACGGCGCAGGCGCCGGCGATCACCGACAGGAGCCGCGGGTGGTCGGGCGCCAGCACAGTGAGCTCGGTCACGCCGCGCGCCGCATCGAACCCGACGCCCGTCGCCACCGAGCGCCGCGCCTCCTCGGCCGAGCGCACGAAGCGCGCGTGGGTGAGCTTGTGCGGCAGATCGACCTTGAGCCAGTAGGGCGGATAGTGGCGCGCCACGTAGGCGTCGAGCTCGGCCTCGCTCCAGTCGGTGAGCTCGGCCCTGAATTCGGCCTGCGCCAGCGCCACGCGCTGCGCCCGGTTGACCTCGGAGAAGCCGCCAGTGAGCACCGGCTCGGTCTCGTAGTAGAGCGTGCGCAGGAGCTGCGCCTTCCAGCCGTTCCACACGCCGGGGCCGACGGCACGAATGTCGGCTGTGGTCAGGATGGCAAGCAGCTTCATGCGCTCCAGCGACTGCATCACGGCGGCAAAATTCTCGATCGTCTTGCGGTCGGAGAGATCACGCGACTGCGCGATGGTCGACATCAGCAGGTGATGCTCGACCAGCCAGGCGACCATCTCGGTGTCGGCCGCCGAGAAGCCGAGCCGGGGACAGAAGCGGCGAGCAATGCGCGCCCCGGCGATGGAATGATCCTCCACCCGCCCCTTGGCGATGTCGTGCAGGAACATCGCCACGTAGAGCACGTCGCGGTGCTCCGGCTGGATGGTGCGCATGAGGTCGTTGGCGAGCCCGTATTCGGGATTGTCCCCGCGCTCGATCTCGGCCAGCACGCCGATGCAGCGCAGCAGGTGCTCGTCCACCGTGTAGTGATGATACATGTTGAACTGCATCATCGCGACGACGCGGCCGAAGTCGGGAACGAAACGGCCGAGCACGCCGGTCTCGTTCATGCGGCGAAGCACGATCTCGGCGTCGTCCTTGGCGGTGAGCAGATCGAGGAACAGCCGGTTGGCTTCCGGATTCTCCCGCAGCTCGCGGTCGATCAGCTTGAGCGAGCGGGTAGCGGCGCGCATAGCGTCGGGGTGCAAAATGAGGCCGTGACGCTGCGCCAGGTGGAACAGGCGGATCAGGTTCACGGGATCGCGACGGAACACCTCCGCATCGGCGACATTGATGCGGTTGTTGTCGACGAAGAAATCCGCGGTCTCGCGCAGGGCGCGGCGCCCGCGGGGGCGAAGCTTGGCGATCACCCGGTTGAGCATCGGCACCGGCTTGGCCTCGCGATCCTCGAGCGCGGAGCACAGGATCGCGGTGAGATCGCCGACATCCTTGGCGACCAGAAAATAGTGCTTCATGAAGCGCTCGACGTCCTGCTGGCCCGGGTGCTCGGTGTAACCCAGCCGCACTGCGATCTCGCGCTGGATATCGAAGGCCAGCCGCTCCTCGGCGCGGCCGGTGAGGAAATGCATGTTGCACCGGACCGACCACAAAAAATCCTCGCAGCGCCGGAACAGCTCGTACTCGCGCTGGTCGAACACGCCGCGCTCGATGAGCTGCGCCGGCTCGTGCACGCGATAGACGTAGCGGGCGATCCAGAACAGGGTGTGGAGATCGCGCAGGCCGCCTTTGCCGTCCTTGACGTTCGGCTCCACCAGGTAGCGCGACTGGCCGACGCGGCGGTGGCGCTCCTCGCGCTCCGCCAGCTTGGCGGCGACGAATTGCGCAGCCGTGCCCTGCGCCACCTCCTTGTTGAAGCGGGTGACGAGCTCGTCGAACAGTTTTCTTTCGCCGAACAGGTAACGCGCCTCGAGCACCGAGGTGCGGATGGTCATGTCGGCCTTGGCCTGGCGGATGCACTCGGACAGCGAGCGGGTGGCGTGCCCGACCTTGAGCCCCATGTCCCACAGGCAATAGAGGATCGTTTCGGCGATCTGCTCGCCCCATGCGGTCTGCTTGTAGGGCAGCAGGAACAAGAGATCGATGTCGGAGCCGGGCGCCAGCAGGCCGCGGCCGTAGCCGCCGGTCGCTACCACCGCCATGTGCTCGGCCTCGGACGGATTTTGCGACGGATAGAGGTGCTTGGCAGCGAACTCGTAGAGCACGCGGATGATTTCGTCCTGCATCAGGCACAGCCGCTCGGCGCACAGCCGCCCGCGCCGGTCTTCGAGCAGCTGACGCTCGGCCTCGGCGCGCCCGTCCGCCAGCGCCGCCTTGAGCCGCTGTGCCACCGCCGAGCGCAGCTCCGCCTCACGCCCGGCATGCGTGTCGGCGAGCTTGGCGAGATCGCCGGCGAGCGCTGCGCCGTCGAGAAGGTCGCGAGCCGGTTGCGGAGCGCGGGCGGTTTCGAGCATGTGACGGGAGATATCCGAGCGCGTGGTTGCTGTCACGGCTGCGCTGCGCGCTCGATGACTGCTTCCTGTGGGAACCGGCCACGGCGGGTCCGAAGACCAATAAGGAATGATATTGCTCTGTGCCGGATAAAATAGATAT
Source organism: Xanthobacteraceae bacterium (assembly GCA_035259885.1). Lineage (GTDB taxonomy): Bacteria > Pseudomonadota > Alphaproteobacteria > Rhizobiales > Xanthobacteraceae > DATFWC01. Next base: position 174 of record DATFWC010000441.1, on the reverse strand, counting down.
TTCATTCTAATTGACCCGGAATGGCCGGGTTCCTATAGGATAAAACTAGCGCCGATTTGAGCAGGCAGCTTGCGGGCGCTCAACAAATGCAGCTAAAGCGCGGGGCCCCGTCCCCTCGCCAGGCTGACGGCGGGCCAAAAAAACCTCCCGCCTCTCAAAACACCCGCCGACTCT
>DATFWC010000440.1:0-8303 GCA_035259885.1 Xanthobacteraceae bacterium | reverse complement strand
GCGCCGGCGGACAACTGGGTCAAGCCGGGCGAGCGCCTGCTGCTCGCCGACGCGCTGGCCGAAGAGGTGATGCGGCAGGCGCGCGTCACGTCGTTCCGCAAGGTGATGGCGGTGCCGCCGGCCGACCTCGCCGCCCTCGTCAGCGCGCATCCGCTGCAGGGATTTTCCGGCGGCTATCGATTCAAGGTCCCGCTGCTCGCCGGCGAGCACGTCACCGCCGACGCCGGCAGCGGTTTCGTCCACACAGCGCCCGGACACGGGCGCGACGACTTCGAGATCTGGACGGCGCACCGGGCCGAGCTCGAGGCGCGCGACATCAATGCGGCGATCCCCTACGCGGTCGACGAGAACGGCGCCTTCACCGAGCAGGCCCCGGGCTTCACGGGAAAACGTGTGCTCACCGAGAAGGGCCAGAAGGGCGACGCCAACGACGCCGTGATCGCTGCCTTGCGCGAAGCCGGCATGCTGATGGCGCGCTCGCGCCTCAAGCACCAGTATCCGCACTCGTGGCGCTCGAAGAAGCCGGTGATCTTCCGCAACACGCCGCAATGGTTCGTCGCCATGGACAAGTCCATCGCCGACGCGGGCGGCCGGGCGAAGCCCGACGATACGCTGCGCAACCGCGCGCTCGCGGCCATCGCAGCCACGCGCTGGGTGCCGCCGCAGGGCGAGAACCGCATCACCGGCATGATCGAGTCGCGGCCCGACTGGGTGCTCTCGCGCCAGCGCGCCTGGGGCGTGCCGATCACGGTGTTCGTGCGCGAGAAGGGCGACGGCGCGGTGGAGATCCTCGACGACGAGGGCGTCAACCAGCGGATCGTCGAGGCGTTCGCGCAGGAAGGCGCCGACGCCTGGTATCAGCCCGGCGCGCGCGAGCGCTTCCTCGGCGAGCGCGCCAACGAGGACTGGCGCAAGGTCGACGACATCCTCGATGTCTGGTTCGACTCCGGCTCCACCCATGCCTTCGTGCTCGAAGATCCACAGCACTTCCCGAGCCTCGCCGGCATCCGGCGCAAGCGCGACGGCGGGTCCGATACGGTGCTGTACCTCGAAGGCTCCGACCAGCACCGCGGCTGGTTCCAATCCTCGCTGCTCGAATCGTGCGGGACACGCGGGGTCGCCCCGTTCGACGTGGTGGTGACGCACGGCTTCACCCTCGACGAGGACGGGCGCAAGATGTCGAAGTCGCTGGGCAACGTGGTGGCGCCGCAGGACGTGATCAAGCACTCGGGCGCCGACATCCTGCGCCTGTGGGTGTGCGCGACCGACTACTGGGACGACCAGCGCATCGGGCCGGAGATCCTGAAGGTCTCGGTCGAGACCTACCGCAAGCTGCGCAACACCATCCGCTGGATGCTCGGCAACCTCGCGCATTTCCGCGAAGAGGACCGCATCGAGCCGAAGAGGATGCCGGAGCTCGAGCGGCTCATGCTGCATCGCCTCGCCGAACTCGACGAGGTGGTGCGCCAGGCCTACGGGAATTTCGACTTCAAGCGCATCTTCGCCAGCCTCAACGCCTTCATGACGGTCGACCTGTCGGCGTTCTATTTCGACGTCCGCAAGGACGCGCTGTACTGCGATCCGATTTCGTCGACGACGCGCAAGGCGTGCCTCACCGTGCTGGACGAGCTGTTCCGCTGCACCGTGACCTGGCTGGCGCCGATGCTCGCCTTCACGGCCGAGGAAGCGTGGCTCGCGCGCGATCCGTCGGATGACGGCTCGGTGCACCTGGAGCTGTTTCCCAGCGTGCCGGCGGCCTGGCGCGACGACAAGCTGGCGGAGAAATGGCGCAAGGTGCGCCTGGTACGCCGGGCCGTCACCGGCGCGCTGGAGGTCGAGCGCGCCGCAAAGCGTATTGGCGCCTCGCTGGAGGCGGCGCCGGTGATCTACGTGTCCGATCCGGACCTGTTCGCCGCGCTGGTCGAAGTCGACCTGGCCGAGGTGTGCATCACGTCGGCCGCGACCCTGGTCGAGGGCGAAGGGCCGCCCGACGCCTTCCGCCTCGACGAGGTGCGCGGGGTTGCCGTCGTTCCCGGCCGCGCCGAAGGCCGCAAATGCGCGCGCTCATGGAAGATCAGCCCGGCGGTGGGCTCCGATCCGGCCTATCCGGACGTCACGCCGCGCGACGCACAGGCGCTGCGCGAGTGGGACACGCTGCGCAAGGCGGCGGAATGAGCGCGGTCGCCGTGACAGGCTCCTTCACCCGCTTCGGGCTCGCGGTGGCGGCAGTGGTCTGCCTGCTCGACCAGGCGCTCAAGCTGTGGCTGATCTTCGTGCTCGATCTCGGCGCCCGCGGCTTCGTGCGGCTGGCGCCCGGGGTCGATCTGGTGCTGACCTGGAACACCGGCATCAGCTGGGGGCTGTTCCCGCAGGGCAGCGACGGCGGACGCTGGCTCTTGATCGGCATCAAGATCGCGGCCGCCGTCCTGCTGACCATCTGGCTCACGCGCACGCGCACGCGGGTGGCCGCGCTGGCGCTGGGCCTGATCATCGGCGGCGCCATCGGCAATGCCATCGACCGCCTGGCCTTTGGGGCGGTGGCCGACTTCGTCCTGTTCCACGCCACCTTCGGCGGCACCCGCTTCGACTGGTACGTATTTAACCTGGCCGACGCCGCCATCGTTGCCGGGGTGATCGGCCTCCTGTATGAATCCCTGATCGGCGAACGCGCCGCAAAAGCGCCCTGATCGCAGTGATGATCCTGCGCGAGGAGCGGGGCAACGTATTCGATTGTCTGGGAAATCATGACTGACCAGCGGCCGGGAGGGTTGTCGATGAGGGGCTTGAGACGGGTCGCGGCCTGCGGCCTGATCACCGCCGCGCTCATGGCCGGCGTCAACTGCGCCGCCGCAGGCGACGACGACGAGCGGTCGTTCGATCAAAAGATCAAGGACAACATCATGGGGGCGATCGGGATCAAGGGTGGCCCCGATATCGATTACCGCGAGCGCTCGCCGCTCGTGCTGCCGCCCAAGATCGACCTGCCGACGCCCCAGGCCGACGGCACGGCCGGAACGCCGAACTGGCCGGTGGACGCCGACCAGAAGCGCCGCCGCGAGGAGGGCAACCGCCGCCGCGACATTGATGTCGAGGAATCGCGGCCGCTGCGGCCGAGCGAGTTGAACGTCGGCACGCCCCGGCGCAGCCGCACGCCGGCCCCCACCCAGGAGCAGATGGAGGGCAAGCCGGTGAAACCGTCGGACCTCGGCTATACCGGAGGTATTTTCGGCTCGCTCTTCGGCAGCAGCAAGCAGGAGTCCGCAGAGTTCACCAGCGAGCCGCCGCGCACCACCCTGACCGAGCCGCCGGTGGGCTACCAGACGCCCTCGCCGAATCAGCCTTACGCGGCTAGACCCGAGAAGTGGGCGCCGAAAATCCCCTCGTTCTTTGATTTCGGTACCGATACGAAATGAGCGCGGCTGGTGCGGCCGCACCGCCACTGAGCCGGTTCCGCGTACTTTACCGTAATTTAACTGGTGTGGCGGATTTGAAGTCCTATACGAAGCTGCTGCACACAAATAGGAACTTCAAATCCACCACACCAGGAATCATGAAGTGTCCCCTTTGATTCCGAAGTTTGCATCAGAGTGGGGACACGGGTGCGGCCTGTGAGCGAGCGAGCGCCGCCCGCAACATCACCACCAATTCACGAGGGGTTTAGAGAGCGACCGTGCTGAACACAAAGCTTTGGTCCATCGCCGTCCTGGCCGCCGCGGCCGCGACGGCTGCTGCCACCCCCAGCCGGGGCGGCAGCGAATTCGGTCAGAACGTCAGCCACTACACTCTCCCGAATGGCCTGGAACTTGTGGTCGTCCCCGACCGGCGCACGCCGGTGGTGACACACATGATCTGGTACAAGGTTGGCTCCGCGGACGAGACCGCCGGCAAGTCCGGCATCGCGCACTTCCTCGAACATCTCATGTTCAAGGGGACGGCCAAGCATCCGGCCGGCCAGTTCTCCCAGACGCTGTCGCGTATCGGCGGACAGGAGAACGCCTTCACGTCGACCGACTATACCGGCTACTTCCAGCGCACCTCGCGCGAATACCTGCCCACCCTGATGGAGTTCGAAGCCGACCGCATGACCGGCCTCACGCTGAGCGACGACGCGGTGCGGCCCGAGCTGCAGGTCGTGCTCGAGGAGCAGAACATGCGCGTCGCCAACAATCCGGGCGCACGGCTGGGCGAGCAGGTGGCGGCGGCGCTCTATCTCAATCATCCCTATGGACGGCCGGTGATCGGCTGGCGCCACGAGATCGAGCAGCTCAACCGCGAAGACGCGCTGGCCTTCTATCGCCGCTTCTACACGCCCAACAACGCCGTGGTGGTGGTCGCCGGCGACGTGAGGGCGGAGGAGGTCAAGGCCCTCGCCGACAAGACCTACGGCAAGGTCGAGCCGCGCGCCACCATCGGGCCGCGCGTGCGCCCGCTCGAGCCGGTGCCGGAGGCGGTGCGCCGCGTCACGCTGGCGGATCCGCGCGTGGGCCAGCCGAGCCTGCAACGCAGCTACCTGGTTCCGTCCTATGCCAGCGCCAAGCCCGGCGAAGCGGAGGCGCTGGACGTGCTGGCGCATGTCCTCGGCAGCGGTTCCACCAGCCGGCTCTACCGCGTGCTGGTGGCCGACAAGAATATCGCCACCAACGCCGGGGCCTGGTACCAGGGCGCGGCGCTCGACGCCACGCGCTTCGGCGTCTATGCGGCGCCCAAGCCCGGCGTCACGCTGCCCCAACTCGAGGATACCATGGACACGGTGATTGCTACCGTCGCCGACGAAGGCCTCTCGGCGGACGAGCTCGAACGCGCCAAGAGCCGCATGATCGCCGACGTGATCTACGATCAGGACAACCAGTCGACGCTGGCGCGCTGGTACGGCACCGCACTGACCACCGGCATGACGGTGGAGAGCGTGCACACCTGGCCTGACCGCATCCGTGCCGTCACGGCCGACGCGGTGCGCGCCGCGGCGCGCCAATATCTCGACAAGCGCCGCTCGGTAACCGGCTACCTTGTCAAGGAAGCGTCCCGCCCGGAGGAGAAGCGCTCATGAGGTTTTTTCAAGTGCGCGTTCCTCGGATGGCGAACCTGGCCGCACTCACGGCCGCGCTGCTGCTGTCGCTGACGTCGCTGGCGCAGGCGACCAAGATCGAGCGTGTGGTCAGCCCGGGCGGCATCGAGGTCTGGCTGGTCCAGGACAAGACGGTGCCGCTGATCGCCATGGACTTCGCCTTCCGTGGCGGCGCTGCCCAGGATCCGGCCGACCGCGCCGGAGTCGCCAACATGGTCTCCGGCCTCCTCGACGAGGGCGCCGGCGAGCTCGATTCCAAAGCCTTCCACGAGCGGCTGGAGGAGAAGGCGATCCAGCTCGGCTTCAACGCCGGGCGCGATCATTTCCGCGGCTGGCTGCGCACCCTGGTGGAGAACCGCGACCAGGCGGTCGAGCTCTTGCGGCTCGCACTCACGACGCCGCGCTTCGATCCCGAGGAAGTGGAACGGGTTCGCGCCCAGGTGATCGCGCGCCTCACGCGCGAGAGCACCAGCCCCAACGACATCAGCGGCAAGCGCTGGTGGTCGACGGCGTTTCCCGGGCACCCTTACGGCCGGCCGGTGAGCGGCACGCTTGAATCGGTGCCAGGCATCACGGTCGCCGACCTGAAGGACTACACGCGGCGCGTCTTCGCCAAGGACAGGCTCAAGATCGCCGTGGTCGGCGACATCGATGCGGCCAGCACCGGCGCCCTCGTCGACCGGGTGTTCGGCTCGCTGCCTGCCAAGGCCGAGCTCGCGCCAGTGGACGCCGCCCACTTGGAAGGTCTCGGGCGCCGCATCGTGGTCGACCTCGACGTGCCGCAGGCGGTGGTGACCTTCGGCGGGCCCGGGATCGCGCGCAAGGATCCCGATTTCATGGCCGCCTATATCGTCAACCACATCCTGGGCGGCGGGGCGTTCTCATCGCGCCTCTATCGCGAGGTGCGCGAGAAGCGCGGGCTCGCCTATTCGGTCCACAGCCAGCTGGTATGGCTCGACCATGCCGCCATGCTGATGGGCGGCACCGGCACGCGGGCCGAACGCACAGGCGAGACCATCGAGGTCATCGAGCAGGAGATCGGCCGCCTGGCGCAGACCGGCCCGACCGACGAGGAGCTGGCGCAGGCGAAATCCTATCTCAAGGGATCCTATGCGCTCGGCTTCGACACCTCGGCCAAGATCGCCGGACAGCTGGTACAAATCCAGCTCGACGATCTCGGCATCGACTATATCGACCGCCGCAGCGCCATGATCGATGCCGTGACCATCGCCGACGTGCGGCGCGTGGCGAAGCGTCTGCTCGATGGCGGGCTCCTGGTCACGGTGGTCGGGCGTCCGCAGGGCGTCACCACCAAGAGTCAGGGCGGCTGAGCGCCCATGGTCATCCCGGCCGCGGCACCGAAGGTGCCGCGAGCCGGGATCCATGACCCCCACCGCCATTGAGTTTCCGCAAGGGTTGTGGTCATGGGGTCCCCGCCTTCGCGGGGACGACCGGCGGAGACCGGCGGAAGGTTCACGCTGAAGTCGTTCAAACGGTCATTCCGGCCGAAGGCGAAGCGCCAGGGCCGGAACCCGTAACCACGGGTCTTGCCATTGTCGCACCGGCGGTGGTTATGGATTCCGGGCGCGCCGCTGCGCGGGCGCCCCGGAATGACGAGAAGATGATCCGCATCACCGATTCGATCGCCATCGACGAGCGCGAGATCGAGGAGCGCTTCATCCGCGCCTCGGGTCCGGGCGGGCAGAATGTCAACAAGGTCGCGACCGCCGTACAGCTGCGCTTCGACGTGCGCCGCTCGCCATCGCTGCCCGACCCGGTGCGCGCGCGGCTCGAAGGGCTGGCCGGCAGCCGGCTCACCAACGATGGCGTGGTGGTCATCACGGCGCAGCGCCACCGCACCCAGGAGCGCAACCGCGACGACGCGCTGCAGCGCCTGATCGACCTGATCCGCCAAGCCACGATCACGCCGAAGACGCGGCGACCGACCAAGCCGACAAAAGCCGCGCGGGCGCGACGGCTGGAAGGCAAGAAGCGCCGCGCGAGTGTCAAGCGCCTGCGCCAGGCCAAGCCGCAGATGGATTAGCCGCGGCGCGCACGTTAAAATGCGGTTCCGTTCGAATCGGAACCCTAGATGCCGGTCCGCCAGCTCACCGAGGCCGTGGTCAACCGCATCGCCGCCGGCGAAGTGGTGGAACGTCCGGCCAGCGTGGTCAAGGAGCTCGTCGAGAACGCACTCGATGCCGGCGCGCGCCGCATCGAGGTGTTCACCGACGGCGGCGGCCGGCGGCTGATCCGCGTCAGCGACGACGGCGAAGGCATGGCGCGCCACGATCTCGACCTCGCGGTCGAGCGCCATGCCACATCGAAGCTTGCCGACGACGACCTCGTCGCCATCCGCACGCTCGGGTTCCGCGGCGAAGCGCTGCCGTCGATCGGCGCGGTGGCGCGGCTGTCGATCGCGACGCGCCATGCGACTGAGCCGCATGCCTGGGCGATCGCGCTCGACGGCGGCGTCAAATCCGACGTGAAGCCGGCGGCGCTTGGCGAAGGCACGCGGGTGGACGTGCGCGACCTGTTCTACGCCACGCCGGCGCGGCTGAAGTTCCTGAAATCCGACCGCGCCGAGGGCGAGGCCGTGCGCGAGGTGGTGCGGCGGCTGGCCATGAGCCGTCCCGACGTGGCGTTCACGCTCGCCGGCGAAGAGCGCGCGCCGGTCACCTGGGCCGCCGCCATGCCGGGCGCTGTGGGGCGCCTGGCGCGGCTCGGCGACGTGCTGGGGCCGGAGTTCCGCGCCAATGCGGTGGAGATCCGCGGCGGCCGCGAAGGCCTTGCCATCGAGGGTTTTGCAGCGCTGCCCACGTTCTCGCGCGGCAACGCGCTGGGGCAGTACCTCGTGGTGAATGGCCGCCCGGTGCGGGACAAGATGCTGCTCGGCGCCGTGCGCGCGGCTTACGCCGATTACCTGCCGCGCGACCGCCACCCGGTGGTAGCGCTGTTCGTCACGCTCCATCCGCGCGAGGTCGACGTCAACGTCCACCCGGCCAAGACCGAAGTGCGGTTCCGCGATGCCGGCCTGGTGCGCGCCCTGATCGTGCGCGCGCTGCAGGAGGCGCTGGCGCGCGAAAGCCAGCGCGCCGCTACCACCGGGGGCGCCGCAACAGCGGCCGCGTTGCGGCCCTCTGCGCGGTTCGCCGCATGGGATTGGCGGCGCTCGCCGGCGCGGCCGGCTTCGCCCACGCTCGGCAATGCGGCGCTGGCCATGGATGGCTTCGCCGAG
>DATFWC010000439.1:0-3836 GCA_035259885.1 Xanthobacteraceae bacterium | reverse complement strand
GAAACCGAGGCGCAGCGCCGCCCGCCGCGAGGCGGCGTTGAGCGCATCGCATTTCCATTCGTAGCGACGGTAGCGCAGCGTTTCGAACGCATAGCGCGCCAGCAGGTATTGCGCTTCCGTCGCCAGCGGCGTGCGCTGGAGGGCCGGGGTCAAGACGATGTGGCCGACCTCGATGACCCGCATCTCCGGGCGGATTGCCATCAGGGTGGCGATGCCGAGCGCGCGGCCGCTTGCATCCACGATGGCGTAGGAGAACGGATCGGGCAGCCGCACGCGCTGGTCCAGCCAGGCCAGGAGCGCGTCCGCGTCAGCAAACGGGCCATAGGCCATATAGGTCCAGACCTCGTCATGGGTGCGAACCGCGTCCCACAGCGCGGCGCCGTGGCGGATGCGATCGAGCTTTTCCACGCGGCCGAACCGCCCGTGCAGAACGACCGGCGCGGGCGCCGGCGCGGGCGTCGCATCGATGCGTGGCCCCACTGGGCGGTCGGCTTTCATGCGTGCCAGCGGGGAAGATCGTCGCGGAAGAACGTGTTGAGCTCCGGGTTGCTGATCGTGCCGTTAAAACTGTCGAAGCGGCCCTGCTCGGCCATCTCGCGCGCCGAATGCATGAACGCGGTCCACACCACGCGCGCCAGCGTGCCGCCGGTGCTGATGCGGCGCACGCCCAGCGCTTCAAGATCGCTCAGGGTGAAATTGGTCATCGCCGACGACATCAAGAAATTCACCGGCTTCGGGGCAACCGCCTGCACCACCGCGACGATCTGCTCCCGCGTCTTGATGCCGGGCGCATAGAGGCAGTCGGCGCCCGCCTCCGCATACGCCTTGAGCCGGCGCAGCGTCTCATCGAGGTCGGGGCGGCCGCAGATGAAACCTTCGCTGCGCCCGGTGAACACCACATCGCCGCCGGCGGCATCGATCGCAGCGCGGGCGGCGCGCACGCGCGCCACTGCCAGGTCGAAATCGTAGAGCGGATTTTTCGCGTCCCCGGTCGAATCTTCGATCGAGAGGCCGGCAACGCCGGTGGCGATCGCACGCCGCACGTTCGCCGCAACGCCGTCGGGCGCGTCGGCGTAGCCGCCCTCGAAATCGGCATTCAGCGGCACATCGGTGGCGGCCGCCATCTCACGCAGATGGTCCAGCACCGTGTCGCACGGCACGACACCGTCGGCAAAGCCTTCGGCGTGGGCAAAGCCGGAACTGGTCGTGGCCAAGGCCTTGAAGCCGAGGCCCTGCAGGCGGCGGGCGGTGCCCACGTTCCACGGGTTGGGAATGATGAAGCAGCCGGAGCGATGCAGCTCCTTGAAGGTACGGCGCTTGTCGGCCACGGACGGACGAGACATGGGCTTGCCTCCCTTTTCTGTTCCACCGCTCAAGCATGCAGCCCGGGAGCGGCCCGGCACAACGCATTCTGCTGATCGATCGGATCAGCGCCGGTGATTTTACTGCATTGCATTCGAATTGACGCGTCATGCGCAGGCTTGACCCGCACCCATCAAAAAGATGAGCCCGCGTCATGTGATGGATTGCCAGGTCAAGCCCGGCAATGACGATGTCGATGCGCCGAGCCACCTGCGAACGGCCGGATCTAGTGGTTGTCGCGCGGCACGCTTGTTTCGGCCACGCGCTGATATTTGACCGCGGGCTTGAGCACCATGCCGTCGGCCAGCTGGTCCACCAGGTCGCGCTGGATCTCCTGCCACGGCGTCTGGCTGGCGGGATAATGATAGCCGCCGTTGCGGTCGAGCTCGGCGCGGCGCTGCTGCAGCTCGGCATCCGGGATCAGGATATCGGCCGTTCCCTTCTCGAGATCGATGCGCACGCGGTCGCCGGTTTTCAGCAGGGCCAAGCCGCCGCCGGCGGCCGCCTCCGGCGAGGCGTTGAGGATCGACGGCGAGCCGGACGTGCCGGACTGGCGGCCATCGCCGATGCACGGCAGCGAGGTGACGCCGCGTTTGATCAGGGCGGCCGGCGGCTGCATGTTCACCACCTCGGCGGAGCCCGGATAACCGATGGGGCCGACGCCGCGGATGAACAGCAGCGTGTGCTCGTCGATGGCAAGGGCCGGGTCGTCGATGCGGTGGTGATAGTCCTCGGGACCGTCGAACACCACGGCGCGGCCTTCGAACGCGTTCGGATCCTTGGGGTTCGACAGATAGCGCTGGCGGAATTCCTCCGAGATCACGCTCGTCTTCATGATGGCGGAGTCGAACAGATTGCCCTTCAGCACCCGGAACCCGGCCGTGGCCCGCATCGGCTTGTCGTAGGGCCGGATCACATCGGTGTCCCGGATCTTCGCGCCCTTGACGTTCTCGCCCATGGTCTTGCCATTGATCGTGAGAGCATCGGAGTGGATGCGGCCGGCCCGCATCAGCTCGTTCATCACGGCCGGCAGGCCGCCGGCGCGATAATATTCCTCGCCGAGATATTCTCCCGCCGGCTGCATGTTGACCATGAGCGGCACGTCGTAACCGACCTTCTCCCAGTCCTCGATGCCGAGCTTCACGCCGATATGGCGCGCGATGGCGTTGATGTGGATCGGCGCATTGGTCGAGCCGCCGATCGCCGAGCAGGCCACGATGGCGTTCTCGAACGCCGCCCGCGTGAGGATGTCGGACGGGCAGAGGTTCTCGTGCACGATCTCGACCGCGCGTTTTCCCGTGGCGTAGGCGATCTGGCCGCGCTCGCGGTAGGGCGCCGGAATGGCGGCGCAGCCGGGCAGGCTCATGCCCAGCGCCTCCGCCATCGCATTCATGGTCGAGGCGGTGCCCATTGTGTTGCAGTGGCCGATCGACGGCGCCGACGACGACACCACGTCGAGAAAATCCTTGTAGTCGATTCGCCCGGCCGCGAGCTCCTGGCGCGCCCACCACGCGACCGTGCCGGAGCCGGCGCGCTTGCCATGCCACCAGCCGTTCAGCATGGGACCGCCTGACAGCACGAGGGCCGGGATATTCACGGTGGCGGCCGCCATGAGGCCGGCCGGCGTGGTCTTGTCGCAGCCGGTGGTAAGCACCACGCCGTCGAGCGGGTAGCCGAACAGCACCTCGACCAGGCTGAGGTAGGAGAGATTGCGGTCGAGCGCGGCGGTCGGCCGCTTGCCGGTCTCCTGGATGGGATGGCAGGGAAACTCGAACGCCACGCCGCCGGCGGTGCGGATGCCCTCGCGCACGCGCTCGGCGAGTTCGAGGTGATGGCGGTTGCACGGCGACAGATCGGAGCCGGTCTGCGCAATCCCGATGATCGGCTTGCCCGACGTGAGCTCGTGCAGCGTCAGGCCGTCGTTGAGATAGCGCTCCAGATAGATCGCCGTCATGCCGGGGTTCTCCGGATTGTCGAACCACAGCTGCGAACGCAGGCGCCTGCCCTTTGGGTGCACCGCGGTGGACTCGTTCTGCTTCTTTGCCATGATGATCTCCTGGCGTTCGCGGTTGCCGCCCTCACGTCGGTCGCTTGCGGATGCGCGAAAGATGCGACGAACCGCACGGCAATTGCAATCCGCCCTGTGCCGTCAATCTGGTTCGCCGCCGACGCATCGCCGACAAGCCAACACCGATTTGTGATCGCCGCGAACGAGGACGCGCCATTGGCCGGCGTGCGCGCTTCACCTAAAATTCCGGACCAACAGGGTTGCCATGACAACATTTCCCGCGAAGGTGCTTGCCGCGGCCTGCGCCGCTGCTTTTCTCCTGGCATTGCCGGCCGACGCCAAGCAGCAGCGCAAGCATCGCAAGTACGTGACGTCGCCGGCCGCCGCCTTCGCTTCGCCGGGTTATCGCGGCTCGAACCTGTTTCCGCCCGGCCCGGTCATGTACGGCAACGAATATCTCGGCAAC